>NZ_LIRG01000183.1 GCF_001419695.1 Streptomyces prasinopilosus | reverse complement strand
TGTAGGACCCCGCGGGATCACCTTTGATCCCGCGGGGTCCTACAGTGATGAAGGGGCCGTAAGGTCAGGCATAGTGGCGCTGTCACCCCCGAGTGACCTTGTTTGTCACAATCTGATCGATTGTGGACACTTACGGGGTGTGACTCGGGCCACGCAGGGAGGACGTAACGCTCCTGGAAAGAACGCGATGACCTAAGAGGTGACAGTCGCGGAGGGAATACGGACGCCGTTCACGGCGCTGTGCAACTCCCCGGCCCCCGCCCGCATCGCCGGCCCATCCCCAAGCCGGCGGTCGGCTCCTGTCCGTCGTGGACGGGGCCGGAAGCCGTTTTCTCAACGTCCCGAGAGGTTGTTCGTGTCGGCCAGCACATCCCGTACGCTCCCGCCGGAGATCGCCGAATCCGTCTCTGTCATGGCGCTCATCGAGCGGGGAAAGGCTGAGGGGCAGATCGCCGGCGACGACGTGCGTCGGGCCTTCGAAGCTGACCAGATTCCGGCCACTCAGTGGAAGAACGTACTGCGCAGCCTCAATCAGATCCTCGAGGAAGAGGGTGTGACGCTGATGGTCAGTGCCGCGGAGCCCAAGCGCACACGGAAGAGCGTCGCAGCGAAGAGTCCCGCCAAGCGCACCGCGACCAGGACGGTCGCGGCGAAGACGACGACCACCCGGAAGGCCGCCGCCGCGGCGCCGGCCGCGCCCGACGCCGCCGAGGAGGAGGCACCCGCCAAGAAGGCGGCTGCCAAGAAGACCACCGCGAAGAAGGCGACCGCCAAGAAGACGGCGGTGAAGAAGACGGCCGCCAAGAAGACCGCGGCCAAGAAGGACGACGCCGAGGTCACCGACGAGGAGACCGTCGAGGAGGCCAAGGCGACGGACGAGCCGGAGGGCACCGAGGCCGCCGGTTTCGTCCTCTCCGACGAGGATGAGGACGACGCGCCCGCCCAGCAGGTCGCCGCCGCCGGTGCCACCGCCGACCCGGTCAAGGACTACCTCAAGCAGATCGGCAAGGTGCCCCTGCTCAACGCCGAGCAGGAGGTCGAACTCGCCAAGCGCATCGAGGCGGGCCTGTTCGCCGAGGACAAGCTGGCGAACTCCGACAAGCTGGCGCCGAAGCTCAAGCGCGAGCTGGAGATCATCGCCGAGGACGGCCGCCGGGCCAAGAACCACCTCCTGGAGGCCAACCTCCGCCTGGTGGTCTCCCTGGCCAAGCGCTACACCGGCCGCGGCATGCTGTTCCTGGACCTCATCCAGGAGGGCAACCTCGGTCTGATCCGCGCGGTGGAGAAGTTCGACTACACCAAGGGCTACAAGTTCTCCACCTACGCCACCTGGTGGATCCGCCAGGCGATCACCCGCGCGATGGCCGACCAGGCCCGCACCATCCGCATCCCGGTGCACATGGTCGAGGTCATCAACAAGCTCGCGCGCGTGCAGCGCCAGATGCTCCAGGACCTGGGCCGCGAGCCCACCCCGGAGGAACTGGCCAAGGAACTCGACATGACCCCGGAGAAGGTCATCGAGGTCCAGAAGTACGGCCGTGAGCCCATCTCCCTGCACACCCCGCTGGGCGAGGACGGCGACAGCGAGTTCGGTGACCTCATCGAGGACTCCGAAGCCGTCGTCCCGGCCGACGCGGTCAGCTTCACGCTCCTGCAGGAGCAGCTGCACTCCGTCCTGGACACCCTCTCCGAGCGCGAGGCGGGCGTCGTCTCCATGCGTTTCGGTCTCACCGACGGTCAGCCGAAGACCCTCGACGAGATCGGCAAGGTGTACGGGGTCACGCGCGAGCGCATCCGCCAGATCGAGTCCAAGACCATGTCGAAGCTGCGTCACCCGTCGCGCTCCCAGGTCCTGCGCGACTACCTCGACTAGGACGGCGAGCGCAGCGGTCCCGCACGACCGAACCGAGGCCCGGCCCCTTCGAAGGGGCCGGGCCTCGGCGCTGCTCCGCGGGTGCGGGGCGCGACGGCGTGAACCACCCTGGGTGTTCAACCAACGCCCCAGCGTGAGGAGAGCGCATGCGTCGTCGCCTAGCCCGGGTCCTGGCCCGGCCACTGGTCATCGCCGCCGCCACGACCGCGATACCGCTGGCAGCGGCAGGTCCGGCGGTCGCGGACCGCATCGTCGTCGGAGGGTTCCCGGTCGACGTGGCCCAGAGCCCGTGGACCGTGGCGCTGTCCAGCCGTGACCGGTTCGGGGGTACCCGGGCGGGACAGTTCTGCGGGGGCGTGGCCGTCGGCCGGACCACGGTGCTCACCGCCGCCCACTGCATGAACGAGGAGGTGCTGGGAGCGCCGCCGGAGCGCGTGCCCGACCTCAGGGTGATCTCCGGCCGTACGGACCTGCTGTCGGACGAGGGGGAGGAGATAGAGGTGCGCGAGACCTGGGTGAACCCGGGCTACGACCCGCTCAGCAACTCCGGGGACTTCGCCGTGCTCACCCTGGCCGCACCGCTGCCCTCCGGGGCGGTGATCGGCATGGCCGGCGCGGACGATCCCGGGTACCGGGCCGGCACCCCCGCGACCGTCTACGGCTGGGGGGACACCACGGGGTCGGGGACCTACGCCGGAAGCCTGCACGCGGCGCGGGTGCGCGTGCTGCGCGACACCCTGTGCGCGGAGGCCTACCCGGGCGGCGGCGAGGGCGCGTACCACGCCGGGACCATGCTGTGCGCCGGCGAGGAGGCCGGCGGGCCGGACGCCTGCCAGGGCGACAGCGGTGGACCGCTGGTGGCCGAGGGGCGGCTGATCGGCCTGGTGTCCTGGGGCAGCGGATGCGGCTGGGCGGACAGTCCCGGGGTCTACACGCGGGTGTCCGAGGTCGTGCGGACGCTGGACGAGGGTCGGGCCGGACAGGCGCCCGACGGCGCCTGAAGGCGGCCCGCCGGGCCCCGGGCAGGCCTTCGGGGACCGCCGGGCGGTTCCCGGGGTCCGAGGAAAGGCCCAGTGCCGAGGGGGAGGCCGGGGCGCGAGGAAGAGCGCACGAGAAAAGGGCGGCTGTCTCCGCATGGAGGCAGCCGCCCCTCCCGCCGGCCTGTGCCGGTCTGGCTCGTCGTCGTACCTGAGACGTCGGCGCGTCTGTCAGCGCGTCCTCAAGATCAGCGCTCTTCCTCGACGGCAGGGGCCGACGGGGAGGTCAGCCGTTCGCTCTCGTCCTGTATCTCGGCGGCGATCTTCTTGAGTTCCGGCTCGAACTTGCGGCCGTGGTGGGCGCAGAAGAGCAGTTCTCCGCCGCTCAGCAGGACGACGCGCAGGTATGCCTGGGCGCCGCAGCGGTCGCAGCGATCGGCGGCCGTCAGGGGGCTCGCGGGGGTCAGAACAGTAGTCACGTCGCCTCTTCTCTAGCTCGACGAGCTGTCGTACCAGGGTCAACATCCAACCAGGCCCAAAACGTTCCCGCTCGTGGCTGCTTCTCGAAAAAATCTTTCCGAGGTGGCCGGATGTCGCCGGTTGGCGGCGAATGTGCCGTATCGCGTGTCTGTGTCGTCGTACGGATTCGCGTCGGATCGGTGGTGGTCGGCCCTCCCGGCTGGGTTGCCGGTTTGTTCTTGAGGACGTGCCCGGAGCCTAAATGGTTCATGCCTGGAAGGGAACGTGATGTGTGCTTCACTCCATCGAGGGATCGAACAGGTATACGACTCTCGACTAGTCTAGGTTTCAGACGAGGGTGGCGTGACAGCGGCTCTACCAGGCCTCGGTACCCTCTCACCGGTGACAAGCGCCGCGCCCTTGACCGTGAGGGCCCCATCCGAAATTCAGCGAGGAGCGAACCGCGTGACCGCCGAGACGTCCGTGCCGTCCACAGCGCTGCTGGCAGGAGCTGACCGGGACGGTTCCAACTACACCGCGCGGCACCTGCTCGTCCTCGAGGGGCTCGAGGCCGTGCGCAAGCGCCCCGGAATGTACATCGGGTCGACCGACAGCCGCGGTCTGCTGCACTGCCTCTGGGAGATCATCGACAACTCGGTGGACGAGGCCCTCGGGGGCCACTGCGACCGCATCGACGTGATCCTCCACGACGACGGCTCGGTGGAGGTCCGGGACAACGGCCGCGGCATCCCGGTCGACGTGGAGCCCAAGACCGGCCTCTCCGGTGTCGAGGTCGTCATGACCAAGCTGCACGCCGGCGGCAAGTTCGGCGGCGGTTCGTACGCCGCCTCCGGTGGACTGCACGGCGTCGGCGCGTCCGTCGTCAACGCGCTCTCCGCGCGGCTGGACGTCGAGGTGGACCGCGGCGGGCACACCCACGCGATCAGCTTCCGCCGCGGTGTCCCCGGTGCCTTCGCCGCCCTGGGCCCGGACGCGAAGTTCGAGGCCGGCAGCGGGCTGCGCAAGGCCAAGAAGATCCCGAAGACCCGCAGCGGCACGCGGGTGCGCTACTGGGCCGACCGCCAGATCTTCCTCAAGGACGCCAAGCTGTCCCTGGAGACCCTGCACCAGCGCGCCCGCCAGACCGCCTTCCTGGTGCCCGGCCTGACCATCGTCGTCCGTGACGAGTTCGGGCTCGGCGACGGCGGCAGCAAGGGCGAGGAGTCCTTCCGCTTCGACGGCGGCATCAGCGAGTTCTGCGAGTTCCTGGCCACCGACAGGGCCGTCTGCGACACCCTCCGCTTCACGGGCCAGGGCACCTTCAAGGAGACGGTGCCGGTCCTGGACGAGTACGGCCAGATGACCCCCACCGAGGTGACCCGCGAGCTCGGCGTCGACGTCGCGATGCGCTGGGGCACCGGGTACGACACGACGCTCCGGTCCTTCGTCAACATCATCGCCACCCCCAAGGGAGGCACCCACGTCGCCGGCTTCGAGCAGGCCGTCGCCAAGACGGTGAACGAGGTGCTGCGCACGAAGAAGATGCTGCGCGTGGCCGAGGACGACGTCGTCAAGGACGACGCCCTGGAGGGCCTCACGGCGGTCGTCACCGTCCGCCTGGCCGAGCCGCAGTTCGAGGGGCAGACCAAGGAGGTCCTCGGCACCTCGGCGGCCCGCCGCATCGTGAACACCGTGATCTCCCGGGAGCTCAAGGCCTTCCTGACCTCCACCAAGCGCGACGCCGCCCAGCAGGCCCGGGTCGTCCTGGAGAAGGCGGTCGCCGCGGCCCGGACCCGCATCGCCGCACGTCAGCACAAGGACGCCCAGCGCCGCAAGACGGCCCTGGAGTCCTCCTCGCTGCCCGCCAAGCTGGCCGACTGCCGCAGTGACGACGTCGGGCGCAGCGAGCTGTTCATCGTCGAGGGGGACTCCGCGCTCGGTACGGCGAAGCTCGCGCGGAACTCCGAGTTCCAGGCGCTGCTGCCGATCCGGGGCAAGATCCTCAACGTGCAGAAGTCGTCCGTGACGGACATGCTGAAGAACGCGGAGTGCGGGGCGATCATCCAGGTCATAGGGGCCGGATCCGGCCGGACGTTCGACATCGACGCGGCCCGTTACGGCAAGATCATCATGATGACCGACGCCGATGTGGACGGTTCCCACATCCGCACCCTGCTCCTGACGCTGTTCCACCGCTACATGCGGCCCATGGTCGAGTCCGGCCGGGTGTTCGCCGCGGTGCCGCCGCTGCACCGCATCGAGCTGGTCCAGCCCAAGAAGGGCCAGGACAAGTACGTGTACACGTACTCGGACCGCGAGCTGCGCGACAAGCTGATGGACTTCCAGACCAAGGGCATCCGCTACAAGGACTCGATCCAGCGCTACAAGGGCCTCGGCGAGATGGACGCCGACCAGCTGGCCGAGACCACCATGGACCCGCGCCACCGCACCCTGCGCCGGATCAACCTCACCGACCTGGAGGCCGCCGAGCAGGTCTTCGACCTGCTCATGGGCAATGACGTCGCTCCGCGCAAGGAGTTCATCTCCAGCTCGGCGGCGACACTGGACCGGTCGCGCATCGACGCCTGACCGCCCCGCGGCCGGCCGCGGGGCGGTTCCCGAGGTCACCCGAGGTCACCTGATGGAGTGAAGCGGCGCGGGAAGAAAGGCCGGGGATCACGCCGTTCTGCCCATCCTTGGGCATGCAGCGAAGCGATGACCGCCCCCACCCGAGCGGAGGCGGCCCCGAGAGTCCCGCCGGAGACACCGAAAGACGCTCCGCGCCTCCCGGGGACGGTCCGACGGGACGGCCCGGCGGCGCTCGTCTCCCGCTCCCCGGCGGGCCGTCCGGTGCCGTGAGCCATGACGACCCCTGGTACGACGCCCTCGCCTCGGGCTGGGGCGAGGGCGTCGGCAGTGGCACCGGAGCCCCCGCGGCGGTCCGGACGCCGACGGCACGGGTGGCGGTCGTACCGGCGGCGCGCGGGCCGGAAGGCGCCGTGCCGGCGGCGGACGTGTACCTCCAGGTCCAGCGCAGCGCCGCGTTCCAGGAAGTGCGCAGCCGCTACCGGAGGTTCGTGGTCCCGGCGGTCGTCGTCTTCTGCGCCTGGTACGTGGCGTACGTCGTGACCGCCACCACCGCGCCGGACCTGATGGCGCGGCCGGTGGCCGGCGCGGTGAACGTGGGGTTGCTCGCCGGACTCGGCCAGTTCCTGACCACGTTCCTGCTCACCTGGGCCTACGCACGGCACGCGCGGCTGCGCAGGGACCGGGCGGCTCTGGAACTGCGTTGGGACACACAGGAGTTGGCGCGCGGCCTGGGCGGCGGGTCATGACGGGTGATCACCAGGCTTCGGCACTGCTGCTGTTCGGCGCGTTCGTCGCGGTCACCCTGGGGATCACCACCTGGGCGGGCCGCCGACGGCAGGGCTCGGCCGAGGAGTTCTACGTCGGCGGCCGGCTCTTCTCACCGATGGAGAATGGTTTTGCCATCGCGGGCGACTACATGTCCGCCGCCTCCTTCCTCGGCATCTCCGGACTGATCGCCCTCTTCGGTTACGACGGGATGCTGTACTCGGTGGGCTTCCTGGTGGCCTGGCTCGTGGTGCTGTTCCTGGTCGCGGAACTGGTGCGCAACTGCGGCCGGTTCACCCTCGCCGACGTGGTGGCGGCCCGCATGCGGGAACGCCCCGTCCGCATCGCCGCGGGGACGTCGTCGGTCGCCGTGTCCGTGCTGTACCTGGTGGCGCAGATGGTGGGGGCGGGCAGCCTGGTCGCCCTGCTGCTCGGCGGCCGGAGCGAGGCGGCCCAGGCCTGGACCGTCGTCGGCGTCGGGGCGCTCATGGTGATCTACGTGTCGATGGGCGGGATGCGGGCCACCACCTGGATCCAGATCGTCAAGGCGGTCCTGCTGCTCGGCGGCACCGTCGTGCTGACCGTCCTCGTCCTGCTGCGGTTCCACGGCGACTTCAACCGGCTGCTGCTCACGGCGGCCGGACGCAGTGGCCACGGGGAGGCGTTCCTGGCCCCCGGGCTCGCCTACGGCGGGGACTGGACGTCCCGGTTCGACTTCATGAGCCTGGGGCTCGCACTGGTGCTGGGCACGGCCGGACTGCCGCACATCCTGTCCCGTTTCTACACCGTCCCGACCGCGCGGGCGGCCCGGCGCTCGGTCGTCTGGTCGATCGGGCTGATCGGCGGGTTCTACCTGATGACGATCGTGCTCGGATTCGGTGCCGCGGCCGTCGTCGGACCGGACGCCGTGCGCGGGTCCAACGCGGCCGGGAACACGGCGGTCCCGCTGCTGGCGCTCGACCTCGGCGGCGGCGCCGGCTCCACCGGCGGAACGGTTCTGTTCGCGGTCGTCGCCGCGGTCGCCTTCGCCACGATCCTCGCCGTCGTCGCCGGAATCACGCTCGCCTCGTCGGCGTCCGTCGCCCACGACCTGTACGCGTCCCTGCGGCGCCGCGGCGGGAAGCCGCGCAGCGAGGTGGCCGTGGCCCGGGTGGCCGCGCTCGGCATCGGCGTGCTGGCGATCGGGCTCGGTCTGCTGGCCCGTGATCTCAACGTCGCCTTCCTCGTCGGGCTGGCCTTCGCGGTGGCCGCCTCCGCCAACCTGCCCGTGCTGCTCTACTCCCTGTTCTGGCGCGGATTCACCACCAGGGGAGCCGTGTGGGCGGTCTACGGCGGGCTGATCCCGGCCGTGGTGCTGGTCCTGCTGTCCCCGGTGGTCTCCGGCAGCCCGGAATCCCTGTTCCCCGGCGTCGACTTCCACCTCTTCCCGCTCCAGAACCCCGGCCTGGTCTCCATCCCGCTCGGCTTCCTCGCCGGCTGGCTCGGCACGGTCACCTCGGCCGAGGTCCCCGACGAGGCCAAGCACGCGGAGACGGAGGTGCGGTCGCTGACGGGCGCGGGGGCGGTGTGACGGGAGCCGTGCGACGGGAGGCGTGCGGGCCCGGGGCCGGAGAGGGCGGGCCGCCCGGCCCCGGGCAGGTGAGTCGCGGGGCGGCCGCCTCCGCGCAACGGTGTTCCGGTCAGCTCGCGAGGGCCGCCATGGTCACCTCGCGGATCGCCACCACGTCCATCCGCGCGGGCGAGCCCAGCACCGACCCGCAGCTCTCCGCGCGGGGCGGCAGGGACGAGCCCTGGGCCACCTCCACGCGCCAGCGGCGCCCGTCGGCGTGTGCGACGAGCACGTCCCAGCGCGGAGCCGCGCCGTCCGTCCGTACGACGGTCAGCGTCCCGGCGGCGTACTCGTCCACCGCGGTGCGCACGGCCAGCTCGGCCGCCTGGCCGGGACGTTCCCAGGCGGAGTTCCCGCGGCATCCCTCCACCAGGATCCGTCCCTCGCGCGCGCCGCGCAGCGCCTCCTCGACGCCCCGGGCCTCGGCCCTGCCGTACGCGTAGCCGTGGGGGAGGACGAGCACCGTGGGCGAGAAGCGGTGCCCGCCCAGGTGGGTGACCTCCCAGACGCCTTCGACGCCGGAGGCGGCCAGCTCGGTCGCCAGGGGCCGGCCGAGGAGCGCGCAGCAGCGGTCGCGCTTGCCGTTGGTGCAGACGAGGGCGAGCGGGGCGCCCTCGTGCGGCCGCCCGCCGAGTGCCGTGGCGAAGGTGTCGGCGTGTCCCCTGCCGAGGGCCGCGAAGTCGAGGCCGAGCAGGTGCTCCGGATCCGTGGTCGTGGCGGTGTGCAGCCACGTGCCGCCGGGCACGGTGTGGGCCGCGTACACCCGGCGCTCGGCGGGCGTCCGGCGGTCCGCGTGGCGTCCGGGGCGCCTGATCAGGGCGATGCGCACCCCGGTGCCCGAGGCGGCGGCCTCCAGGGCCCGGCCCAGCGCCGGGTCGAGGTGGCTCGACGTGAGCGCCTTGGGACCCCACGGACCGGGTTGTTCCAGCAGGAGCCAGGTCCTCGCGGTGGCCGCCGTCCCCGCGACGGGCTCGTGGAGCTCGCGGGAGGCGGTTGAGCACGTACTCACAGAGGTGAGCCTAACCTGAGTTGCTCCTGAGCGCCGAGTGACGCCCCCTGGCTCAATTCTCCGCGAACCGCCCCGGCGTTCCCGGCCGTCGGTGCTCCGCCCGCTCGATGCTCCGCCCGTCCGTGTCCTCGCCCGCTCGTGCCGCCGGGCAGGACGTGAATGCGCGCGAGCGTTGCGCCCACCGGGTCGCGTCGGTGAGGTGGGGGCGGGCGCGTCGCGGCGAGCCGTCCGCCGGCCGGGGACCGGACCTGGGAGCACGTCGTCACGCCGGCCGTCCGCCGGCCGTCGGGGTTCGGGCCGGCCGCGGGGGACCGGCGAGCGGGGGCGGTGCCCGCCGCCACCCAGGGCGTCGAGCGGCTCCGACCCGGCGGGAAGGCGGAAAGGCGGCGCACGGAGGGGAACGAGGACCGCGCCATCCGGTGCCTCGCCCGACGTCCGTCCTGCGGACGCTGCCGACCGCCGTTCGCTTCACCGCGGTTCTCACCGCTCGTATCCTGGGGAGTCGGTCGGTCCCCGGGCGCACGCCGAGCCGTGAGCCCGGGTACGCATGGATGGAAGAGGGGTCGCGCGGTGGAGCGGAGCAACGGTCGGCAGATTCCGGTCGTGGTCCTGGCCGGTTTTCTCGGATCCGGGAAGACCACCCTGCTCAACCACCTCCTCCACCACAGCGGCGGCAGCCGTATCGGGGCCGTCGTCAACGACTTCGGGGCCATCGAGATCGACGCCATGGCCGTGGCCGGGGCCGTCGGCGACTCGACCGTCTCGCTCGGCAACGGCTGCCTGTGCTGCGCCGTCGACGGCAGCGAACTCGACGTCTACCTCGAACGGCTGGCGCGGCCGTCCGCCGGGATCGACGTCATCGTCATCGAGGCCAGCGGTCTCGCCGAGCCGCAGGAACTCGTGCGGATGGTGCTCGCCAGCGAACACCCCCGGATCGTGTACGGCGGACTCGTCGAGGTCGTGGACGCCGCCGAATTCGAGGAGACCCGGGCCCGGCACCCCGGGATCGACCGGCACCTCCGTCTCGCCGACCTGGTCGTCGTGAACAAGGTCGACCGGGCGGCGGACCCGGAGGGCGTGCTCGGTCTCGTGCGGTCGCTCGTCGAGCGCGCCGCCGTCGTTCCCGCCACGCACGGCCGTGTCGATCCGGAGTTCCTCTTCGACCGCAGGCCGGCCGAAGAGCGCGTCGGGCAGCTCTCCTTCGACGACCTGCACCGGCACGGACCCGACGCCGACGAGCACGCCGGCCATCTGCACGCCCGGTACGACAGCCTGTCCTTCGCCTCCTCGACGCCGCTCGACCCGCGGCGGCTGATCAGGTTCCTCGACAGCCGTCCCGAGGGGCTCTACCGGATCAAGGGATACGTCGACTTCGGGCCCTACGACACCGTGAACCGGTACGCCGTGCACGCCGTCGGGCGGTTCCTGCGGTTCTACCCGGAGCCCTGGCCTGCCGGTGCGGAGCGGCTGACGCAGCTGGTGCTCATCGGGACCGGCCTCGACGCCGCCGCCCTGCGCAAGGAACTGGAGGAGGCCTGCGGCAGTGGCACCCTCGACGCCGCACACGCCGACGAGCAGGGCATGTGGGGCGTGCTGCGCTACGTACCGGAGCCCGAGGAGGCCGGGGAGCCCGAGGAGGCCGTGGAGCCCGGGGAGCCCGAGGAGGCCGTGGACTCGGGAGGGCCCGCGGGGTCATGAGGCCCCGCGGGCCCGAGTTCCTTCGGCCGGGCCGGGCCGGACCGGGCCTGGGCGGACCCCGAAGCCCCGGCCCCGGCCCTCGGCGTGATCCGAGCGCGGGGCCTAGACCGGTCCCGCCACCACCGCCACCGTCTTCGGCAGCGACACCCCCGAGCCGTCACGGCGCGGGTCGGGCTCCGGAAGGTCGACCGGCGTCCCGTTCTTCTGGGAGGCGCGGGCCGGGGTGGGGCCGGCCCAGGCCAGGGACAGGCAGTCCTCGCCCTTGAGGAACCGCTGGCAGCGCACCCCACCGGTGGCCCGGCCCTTGCGCGGGAACTGGTCGAACGGGGTCACCTTGGCCGTCGTCTGGACGGAGTCGTCCAGTGTGCCGCGCGAGCCGGCGACGGTGAACACCACCGCGTCCGCCCCCGGATCGACCGCCGTGAAGGTGATGACCTTCGCACCTCCGGCGAGCTTGATGCCCGCCATGCCGCCGGCGGGACGCCCCTGCGGGCGGACCTGCGAGGCCTGGTAGCGCAGCAGTTGCGCGTCGTCGGTGATGAAGACCAGGTCCTCCTCGCCCGTGCGCAGTTCGACGGCACCGACGATCCGGTCGCCCTCCTTGAGGGTGATGACCTCCAGCTCCTCCTTGTTGGAGGGGTAGTCGGGCACCACCCGCTTGACGACGCCCTGTTCCGTGCCGAGCGCGAGGCCCGGAGACGACTCGTCGAGCGTCGTCAGGCAGATCACCCGCTCGCCGTCCTCCAGGGAGACGAACTCCGGGACCGGTACCCCGCCCGAGAGGTTCGGGGTCGGCATCGACTCCGGCAGCTGCGGGAGGTCGACGACGTTCACCCGCAGCAGGCGCCCCGCCGAGGTGACCACGCCCACCTCGCCGCGGGCGGTGGCCGGCACCGCCGAGACGATCATGTCGTGCTTGACCCGCTTGGCGTGCGCGCCCTTGGGGAAGGGCTTCGCGTCCGCCGTACGGGCGAGCAGGCCCGTGTCGGACAGCAGCACCCGGCACGGGTCGTCCGCCACCTGGAGCGGCACGGCGGCGACCGGGGCGGCGGACCCGTCCAGCAGGACCGTACGGCGGTCGTTGCCGAACTTCTTGGCCACCGCGGCCAGTTCGGAGGAGACCAGCTTGCGCAGCTCCGCGTCCGACTCCAGGACGCGGGTCAGCTCCTCGATCTCCGCGTTCAGCCGCTCCCGCTCCGCCTCCAGTTCGATGCGGTCGAACCGGGTGAGGCGGCGCAGGGGGGTGTCCAGGATGTACTGGGTCTGGATCTCGCTCAGCGAGAACCGCTCCATCAGGCGCTGCTTGGCCTGAGCGGAGTTGTCGCTGGAGCGGATCAGGCGGATGACCTCGTCGATGTCCAGCAGCGCCGTGAGCAGGCCCTCGACCAGGTGCAGGCGGTCGCGCCGCTTGCCGCGGCGGAACTCGGAGCGGCGGCGGACCACGTTGAAGCGGTGGTCGAGGTAGACCTCCAGCAGCTCCTTGAGGCCCAGGGTGAGCGGCTGGCCGTCCACCAGGGCCACGTTGTTGATGCCGAAGGACTCCTCCATGGGGGTCAGCTTGTACAGCTGCTCCAGGACCGCCTCCGGCACGAAGCCGTTCTTGATCTCGACGACCAGGCGCAGACCGTGGGCGCGGTCGGTGAGGTCCTTGACGTCGGCGATGCCCAGGAGCTTCTTCGAACCGACCAGGTCCTTGATCTTGGCGACCACCTTCTCCGGGCCCACCGAGAACGGCAGCTCGGTGATGACCAGGCCTTTGCGGCGGGCGGACACCTCCTCCACGGTGACCGTCGCGCGGATCTTGAAGGTTCCGCGGCCCTTCTCGTACGCGTCCCGGATGCCCGGGAGGCCGACGATCCTGCCGCCGGTGGGCAGGTCGGGGCCCGGGACGTGCTTCATCAGGGCGTCGAGGTCCGCGTTGGGGTACCGGATCAGGTGGCGGGCGGCCGCGATCACCTCGCGGAGGTTGTGCGGGGGCATGTTGGTGGCCATGCCGACCGCGATGCCCGACGCGCCGTTCACCAGGAGGTTCGGGAACGCGGCGGGCAGGGTCGTCGGCTCCTGCTCCTGGCCGTCGTAGTTGGGCGCGAAGTCGACCGTGTCCTCGTCGATGGACTCGGTCATCAGGCTCGTGGCCTCGGTCATCCGGCTCTCGGTGTACCGCATGGCCG
>NZ_LIRG01000182.1 GCF_001419695.1 Streptomyces prasinopilosus | reverse complement strand
ATGTTGGCGGGCATGCCCGCGGTGAGCGGCCACTTCTCGCGGTCGGCGGCGGTGCGGGCGGCGTAGCCGTCGACGTCGCGCGGCCATTCGGCGTCGCCGCAGGTGAGAGCCATGAACATGGTGGCCTGGTTGTCCGCGGGGATGCCCGGGGACGTCGGTGTGCCGGCGAACATCTCCTTGAGGACCGCGGTGTCGGCGGCCGTGGCGCTGCCGTGGGCCAGGTTGTCGGCGGCCTTCCAGAACCTGGTGAGCACGGGAAGGGTGTCGTCGTGCAGAAGCAGGGCGTAGGTCATGTTCCGCAGCAGTGCCCCGTCCAGCGACACCGGTGTACCGGGGACCGCTGCGGGCGTGCGGTCGAGCCGGTCGGCGAGGGCGAGGTAGGTGCGGGTCACCTGCGCGACGTTCGCGCCCAGGCCGAGGGTGCCGTCCTGCGCCGCGGCGACGCGGGCGGCATCGGGGAACCGGTCGGCCATGCCCTTGCCCCAGGTGTCCGCCACCTGGCCGGCCCATACCTTGGTGGGGTCGACGTTGCCTTCCAGGACCATCCGGTCGGTGCGGCCCTGGAAGAGGGAGCGGTAGACGGCGCCGAGGTAGGTGCCGTAGGACTGGCCCCAGTAGGAGATCTTCTTCTCACCGAGCGCCCGGCGGATGCGGTCCATGTCGCGGGCGGTGTTGGCGGTGGTGTAGTACCGGAGGTTCTTGCCCACCGTGTCGGCGCACTGCTGGGCGTTGGCCTTGGCGAGGGCCACGTTCTTGGTGATCGAGCCGTCCGCGGCAGGGTAGGGGAAGAGCCCGGACACGCTGGGGTCCCGCAGACCGCAACTCTGCGGGGTGCTGTGTTCGACGCCGCGCGGGTCGAAACCGATCAGGTCGTAGCGGTCCAGCACGGACTTCGGCAGGGTGGACGCCATGGTCTCGGGCATGCCGAGACCTCCCAGGGCCGGCCCGCCGGGGTTCAGCAGCAGAACGCCGCGTCGCTTCCCGGGCTGTGCCGTGGACAGCCGGGAGACCGCCACGTCGATCTTCATGCCGCCCGGGTCGCGGTAGTCGCGGGGCACCTTCAGCGTTCCGCAGGTCAGGTGGGGGTCACGGGTCTGTCCCCCGGCCGGGGCCGGGCACGTGCCCCAGGTGATCCCGGCGTCGCCCGCGGTCCTGCCGGCGCTCGTGCCGGGGACCTCGGCCGGTTGCGAGCCCCTGGCGTCGGCGCCCCCCGCGACCAGTGCGGTTCCCGCCAGCGCGGAAACCAGCAGGGTTGCGGCGATGCGGCGGCCTGTGGGGAAACCGTGCTGCGCGGAACTGGGTGTCGTGGTCATGGTGTTGTCCTCGGCTCCTGGGCTGGTCGGCCTTGTCCGGCCGTCGGGTCGACGAGTCGAGTCAACAAGAGACCACCGGTGGCGCGCGTCACCCCGGAGAGGACAAAACAGGTAGCTCGCTCGGGGGATCCCGGGCCGATCCGGAGAGGTGAGAACACGGGTGACGCGGGTCCTCACGGTCTCGTGGCCGACGACCGGTTCGATGGGCGATCGCGGCGTGACCGTCCCTTACGGGACCGTCCGCCGCCGGTCCGCCGGGTTCGGGCAGGCCTGTGCGCACGGACCGCGCCGCCGACGGCCGCGGCCCGCGACACGTGGCATCAGTCCCCGGCCGGGTGCGG
Source organism: Streptomyces prasinopilosus (assembly GCF_001419695.1). Classification (GTDB taxonomy): domain Bacteria; phylum Actinomycetota; class Actinomycetes; order Streptomycetales; family Streptomycetaceae; genus Streptomyces; species Streptomyces prasinopilosus. The sequence goes on along the minus strand of NZ_LIRG01000182.1, from coordinate 7,726 downwards.
GACGGAGCCGTACGCCTTCAGGAAGCGGTCCCGGAAGGCGTCCATGCGCCACACGGGCGCGTCCCGGTCCGGGCGGAGGCCCTCCGTCCAGTTCCAGTCGGCGATCTGCTCCAGCACCTCCGGATCCCTGGCGACGACCGTCACCGGCACGTCCCGGCTCGCCCTGACGCCGCTGACCCGGGCGATGGGCTGGTGGTCGCCGAGGAAGACGAGGACGGTGTCGTCGCTGCCGTAGCGCTCCAGCCACTGGGTGAGGGCGGTCACCGAGTACTCGACCGACCTGCCGTACTCCCGGCGGGACTCGGTGGTGTCCGCCATGATGTCGCCGGGTTGCCGGCCCGCCCTCCGGATCGGGCCGAAGACGGAGCCGTCGCCGAGTTCGTCCCAGCCGACCATCTCGGGGACGGGCGCCCACGGCTGGTGGCTGGAGGTCAGGATGATCTCCGCCATCAGGTTCTTGCCCCCGTCGCGCCTCCGGCCGTGCTCCAGGCGCTGGAAGGCCTCGAGCGCGTACTGGTCCGGCATCGTCGACCAGCTGAACTTCGGCCCCCGGTAGCCCATCCCGAAGGCGTCGTAGACCGTGTCGAGGCCGTACCACTCCGCCTCCGGCCAGCCCTTTTGGACGCCCGGCATGACGCCGACGGTGTCCCAGGCCCCGGTTCTCCCGAACGCCTCGGTGAGCGTGAGGCGGTCGCTCGCGGTGGCGGTGCGGTAGCGCTGCTGGTTGTCGATCCACAGGCCGGACAGGGCCGTCGAGTGGCCGAGCCAGCTGCTGCCGCCGAACGTCGACGACGTCAGCCAGCCGCTGCGCGCCGTGAACCCCGCCCCGGCGAGCGACCCGGTGGCGGCGTCCAGGGTGCCGGTGACGCCGGGGGCGATCACCGGGTCCTCCAGGGCGGTCCGGCCGTAGCTCTCGATGAACGTGATGAGGACGTCCTTGCCGCGCAGGCCGGGCAGGAGCCGGTCGGACGGCGTGCCCGCGAACGGGTCCGTGCGCGCCACCCTCTCGAAGGCCGCCTCGTCGCGCAGCGTGTCCCGCACGCGTTCGCCCTGCGTCTTCAGCGCGGCCGCCGCCCGGTCGGAGGCGACCGGCACACCGGCCACCTGCAGGCCGAGGGCGGTACAGGTGATCCACACGGTGCCCGCGACCAGCGCGCCCCGGGCGGCCCGCGCACGGTGCCGGGCCAGCAGCTCGCCCAGCCGGACCGCGGCGAGCGCCATGACGACCACCAGGAGCAGCGCGAGGAGGACCGCGCCGGCCCCGGCGGCGGTGGCGGCGGCGCCGCCCATCGAGTCCTCGACGTAGTGCCGCGCGTCGTCGAGCAGCCCCCAGTCGAGCACCACGTTGAAGCTCCGGCCCAGGTACTCGTTGAAGCCGATGTCCAGCACGTTCAGCACGGTCAGTACGGCGAGGCCGGTCCCGTACAGCGCCGCCGCGGCGATCCGCGGCCGGCGCGGCAGGGCGAGCAGCAGCACCGCGCCGACGATCGCCTCGGCCGGGATCCGGGTGAACCGGCCGGGGCGCAGGGCGCCGGCCTGGTTCGGCAGCAGGAGCGCGCCGAGGACCAGCACGGCGGCGAGGCCGTGCAGTGTCCAGCGGACGGCGCGCGCGGCGCGGGGGTGCTCGTCGCGCAGGCGGGCGCAGCGGGTGCGGAGGGAACGGAGGAGACGGAAGGCGCGGAGGACGGGCTTCTCGGGGGCCGCCTCCCCCTCCCCCCGCGGTTCTGCCGGCTCTTCCCCCCTCGGCGGGGACGGGTGCCCTTGCCCCCGCGGGTTCTCCCCGGCCGTCCGCGCCGGTGCGGCGGTGCGGGGCGGTGCGGTCGTGCGGGCCGGTCGGCGCAGGCGTGTGAAGACGGGCACCCGGAGGTCCTTCCGTGCAAAACCCGGTGAGGTGGCGGACCCGGCGTGGGGGTCCGGGTCCGCCGTAGTTCCGTACGGGCGCGCCGGCCCGCGCGTTCAGCACACCGGGGACACGTTCGGGGAACGGGAGGGGGCGAAGACCGGGCGCGCCGGCCGCGGAGCACGGACGAGGTGCCCGTACGGCCGCCCGCGCGGCCGCCGGGGGAGCCGTACGGAACGCGTCCGCATGGTGAAATCCCGGTGACTGTGGCAGCGTGATTCTCGCCACCCCTGATAAGAGTTCCGCTCAGATGAGCGAATTCGGGCGGCTGCATTTCTCAAAGGGTGGCACTCGGTGCCATCGTTTGATCGTTCATCGAGCGAAATCAGACGTGCCGATCACTGCTCATGTGAGCGAATGGATCGCTCGATCCGGTATCGATGCGTTCAAGAAGTGAACACACCCGGCCGTCGCGGCTTGCCAAGTCTTTACTTTCGATCCGTCGGCGGCGGAGTGGCCGCAGGCGCACGACGCGCAGGTGGGCGTACCCAGACGCCTTTGATCTGGGTATGTTCCTGCTCGTCAGGGCAGCCACCGCGTCCTCGAGGAGTCGAGACCCGTGTCGGAAAACAAAGATCCCCACGTAGGCCAGCAGGGGCGCAGTGTTGAGGGCGTGAAGTTCGTCTACGACTTCACCGAGGGCAACAAGGACCTCAAGGACCTCCTCGGTGGAAAAGGTGCCAACCTCGCCGAGATGACCAATCTGGGTCTTCCCGTTCCTCCCGGCTTCACCATCACCACGGAAGCCTGCAAGGTCTACCTGGAGAGCGGCGCGGAGCCGGCGGCACTGCGTGACGAGGTGAGTGCGCACCTCGACGCCCTCGAAGCGGCGATGGGCAAGAAGCTCGGCCAGAGCGACGACCCCCTCCTCGTGTCGGTCCGCTCCGGAGCGAAGTTCTCCATGCCGGGCATGATGGACACCGTCCTCAACATCGGCCTCTCCGACAAGTCCGTGCAGGGGCTGGCCAAGCAGGCCGGCGACGACCGCTTCGCCTGGGACTCCTACCGGCGTCTCATCCAGATGTTCGGCAAGACCGTCCTCGGCGTCGACGGCGAGCTGTTCGAGGACGCGCTGGACGCGGCGAAGGCGGCCAAGAAGGTCACGGTCGACACCGAGCTGGAGGCCGCCGACCTCAAGAAGCTGGTCACCAAGTTCAAGAAGATCGTCAAGACCGAGGCCGGCCGGGACTTCCCGCAGGACCCGCGCGAGCAGATGGACCTCGCCATCCACGCGGTCTTCGACTCCTGGAACACCGACCGGGCCAAGCTCTACCGCCGTCAGGAGCGCATCCCGCACGACCTGGGCACGGCGGTCAACGTCTGCTCCATGGTCTTCGGCAACCTCGGCCCCGACTCCGGCACCGGCGTCGCCTTCACCCGCGACCCCGCCTCCGGCCACCAGGGCGTCTACGGCGACTACCTGCAGAACGCCCAGGGCGAGGACGTGGTCGCGGGCATCCGCAACACCGTGCCGCTCGCGGAGCTGGAGCAGATCGACAAGAAGTCGTACGACCAGCTGATGCGGATCATGGAGACGCTGGAGAACCACTACAAGGACCTCTGCGACATCGAGTTCACCATCGAGCGCGGCCAGCTGTGGATGCTCCAGACCCGCGTGGGCAAGCGCACCGCGGGCGCGGCCTTCCGCATCGCCACCCAGCTCGTCGACCAGGGGCTGATCGACGAGGCCGAGGCGCTCACCCGCGTCACCGGCGCGCAGCTCGCCCAGCTGATGTTCCCGCGCTTCGACGAGGACGCGAAGGTCGAGCGCGTCGGGCGCGGCATCGCGGCCTCGCCGGGCGCGGCGGTCGGCAAGGCCGTCTTCGACTCGTACACGGCCGTCAAGTGGTCCCGCTCCGGCGAGAAGGTCATCCTGGTCCGCCGCGAGACCAACCCCGACGACCTGGACGGCATGATCGCCGCCGAGGGCATCCTCACCTCCCGCGGCGGCAAGACCTCGCACGCCGCCGTCGTCGCCCGCGGCATGGGCAAGACCTGTGTGTGCGGCGCCGAGGAGCTGGAGGTCGACACCAAGCGCCGCCGGATGACCGTCCCCGGCGGGCACGTCGTCGAGGAGGGCGACCTGATCTCCATCGACGGCTCCACCGGCAAGGTCTACCTCGGCGAGGTCCCGGTCGTGCCGTCCCCGGTCGTGGAGTACTTCGAGGGCCGGATGCACCCGGGCGCCGACGACGCCGACGAACTGGTCGAGGCCGTCCACCGGATGATGGCCTTCGCCGACCGCAAGCGCCGGCTGCGCGTGCGCGCCAACGCCGACAACGCCGAGGACGCGCTGCGCGCCCGCCGCTTCGGCGCCCAGGGCATCGGCCTGTGCCGCACCGAGCACATGTTCCTCGGCGACCGGCGCGAGCTGGTGGAGCGGCTGATCCTGGCCGACACCCAGGACGAGCGCGAGGAGTCCCTCCAGGCGCTGCTGCCGCTGCAGCGGCGGGACTTCGTCGAGCTGTTCGAGGGGATGGACGGCCTCCCGGTCACCGTCCGGCTCCTCGACCCGCCGCTGCACGAGTTCCTGCCCGACATCACCGAACTGTCGGTCCGGGTGGCCCTCGCCGAGTCCCGCCAGGAGCCGCACGAGAACGAACTGCGCCTGCTGCAGGCCGTGCACCGGCTGCACGAGCAGAACCCGATGCTGGGTCTGCGCGGCGTCCGGCTCGGCCTGGTCATCCCCGGCCTGTTCACCATGCAGGTGCGGGCCATCGCCGAGGCGGCGGCCGAGCGCCGGGCGGCCAAGGGCGACCCGCGCGCCGAGATCATGATCCCGCTGGTCGGCACGGTCCAGGAGCTGGAGATCGTCCGCGAGGAGGCCGACCAGGTCATCGCGGAGGTCGAGGAGGCCACGGGCACCAAGCTGAAGCTCGCCATCGGCACGATGATCGAGCTGCCGCGCGCCGCGCTGACCGCCGGCCAGATCGCGGAGGCCGCGCAGTTCTTCTCCTTCGGCACGAACGACCTCACCCAGACGGTGTGGGGCTTCAGCCGGGACGACGTGGAGGCCAGCTTCTTCACCGCGTACCTGGAGAAGGGCATCTTCGGCGTCTCCCCGTTCGAGACCATCGACCGGGACGGCGTCGGCTCCCTGGTGAAGCTCGCCGCCGAGGCCGGCCGCGCGACCCGCCCCGACCTCAAGCTCGGCGTCTGCGGCGAGCACGGCGGCGACCCGGAGTCCGTCCACTTCTTCCACGAGGTGGGCCTGGACTACGTCTCCTGCTCCCCGTTCCGCATCCCGGTCGCCCGCCTGGAGGCCGGCCGCGCGGCGGTCACCTCGAAGGGCAGTGACCACCGCTGAGTCCTGAGCCCCGGACCTGCGGGGCGCGATGAGCCCCGGAGCCGCTGCCTGTCACCCGACCACCCTCACCGATCGGCAGCGGCTCCGGATCACAAAGAGAACGGCGGCACCCGTGCGGGGGTGCCGCCGTTTCCCGTGCCGCCGTTTCCCGTGCCGCCCGCACGCAATGCAAAGAAACCCTTGCAAGCATTTCTTTGCAACGCTACCTTTGTAAGTATGAACGATCCCCAGGAGCCGCAGGTCCGCAGTCTCGACGCCCGCTCCCTGCGCGGGCTCGCCCACCCGCTGCGCATGCAGCTGCTGGACACCCTGCGCTTCGGCGGCCCGGCCACCGCCTCCCAGCTCGCCGCGAAACTGGGCGAGTCGAGCGGCGCGACCAGCTACCACCTGCGCCAGCTCGCCGCGCACGGCTTCATCGAGGACGCCCCCGAGCGCGGCAAGGGCAGGGAGCGGTGGTGGAAGGCGGCCCACCAGGGCCTGAGCTTCGACGACGCACTGCTCACCGACGCCAACCCGGACGTGCGCGGGGCCGCCGACCTGTACCTCCACGAAGTCGCGACCACCCAGACCCGGGACCTGTCGACCTGGCTCGGCAACCGCCAGAGCTGGCCGGAGGAGTGGAACCGGAGCTGGGACATGAGCAGCGCGACGCTGCGGCTGACGCCCGAACTGACCCGGGAACTCGTCGAGAAGATGCACGCCCTCGTCGAGACCTACCGCGACCGGGCCGTCGGCGAGGACGACGCCGACACCGCCCAGGTGCGCGTCCACACCCGCGCGTTCCCCCTCACCACGGACTGAGAGGCCCGACCCGATGCACCCCGAGACCCACCTCGCCCTGCACCGCCTCCACGCCGCCGGCCTCCGTACCGAAGCCGACGCCCACCGCCTCGCCGCGGCAGCCCGGCCGGCCCGGCCCCTCCGCGCCCGCCTCGGCTGGACCCTGGTGGAGGTCGGCCTGCGCCTGGCCGCCGCGCCCAAGGCGGCGGTCGCCGTGCCGTAGTCCCCGCACCCGTACGGGGACCCGCCGGCGCGCGGAGGACGGCAATCCTCGCTGTGCGACCGACCCGCCCGGCGAGGCGGCGCACCGGGCCCTGCCGGGGGCGGGTGGCCTTCCGGGCGGCTGGCTGTCCGCAACCGCCCGGCGGGACCTCGACCCCGACGCGCGGGAGACCGGGACGCTCGGCTCCGCCCCGGGGGACCCTCTCCCGTAAGCGTGAGCACTTCGGCCGCCACTGTCCTGACGCCGCTCGTTTGAGCGCCCACGTGACACATCCCCCCGGACTGTTCACGCTTTTCCGCAAGGCACCCGTCCCCGGGCCCGCAGCGTCGGGGCCGCGGGGACCGCCCGCACCGCCCGGCCACCGGGGCCCTCCGGGACGGGGCCCGGGGCCCGGCGGTCACGTCGATCACGGCTGGAACGCCGCACCCGGTCACGCGCCGTCCGGCGCCGGACGCGGTCACCACGCGAAGGAGGACAAGGTGACGAACCCAGGACCTGAGGAGAACGGGCTGCGCTGGATCGCCGATGCCTACGACACCAGCTTCACGCTCACCCTCGCCGAGAACCTTTCACCGTACGAACTGCTGTGCCGCGTCGGCGCCGAGGAGCGCCACATCGTCCCGCTCACCCGCTCCGCGGCGTACGAGCTGCTGCTCAGGGACGAGGAGGACCCCCTCGGCGACCTCGACTTCCTGGACCGGGAGGACGAGGCGACGATCGCCGGGCTGACCGGCGCGGGCTTCCTGCCCGCCCCGCCGGTCACCATCGTCCGGGCGGGCTCGGTGGCGGGCTGGGCGTACGCGCTGGAGGAATCCCACGATCACACGGCCACCCATCTCGCGGCGCTGTCCGAGCGAGGACGGGCGTTCTGCGTGCACCGCGACGCGAAGGGCTTCAGTCGCGTCGACCATGCCCGTCACGGCGAGGTGGTGACGTCCTTCGAGCCCGGCCTGCCGCACCTCACCCACGGCGTCCCGGCCGAGGCGGCGCTCGGCTTCGTGCACGGCGGTGACGAGCCGGGGGACGTCGCGTTCCTGCGGTTCCTGGAGGGCGAACTCGGCATCCACCTGCCCTGGGAGGAGACGGAGGCGGAGCTCTTGGCCGCGGCGTTCACCTGAGCCCGCCCCGGACCGCCACGCGGCGGGCGACGCCCCGTTCGGATGTCGCCCGCCGCGAGGCCTTCGCAGCGGATCAGTCGGTGCCGCGGCGCCTGCGGGCCGCGTACACCACCCCGCCGCCCACCAGGACGACGGCCGCGCCGCCGGCCGCGAGGTACGGGGTGGCGCCGTTGCCGCCGGTCTCGGCGAGGTCGGTGCCGCCGCCCTTCCCGGCGGCGTCCTTCTCGCCGGCGCCGGTGCCGGTATCGGTGCCGGTGGCACCGTCGTCCGAGTCGCTGTCCTTGTCGCCGTCCTTCTCGTCGGCGGGGACGAAGCCCGCGGGCGGCTTGTCGCAGCCGATGCCGTCCTTGTCGCGGTCCAGGTGCTCGCCGTAGTGCTCGCTGCCCGCGGGAATGTGG
>NZ_LIRG01000181.1:132-1918 GCF_001419695.1 Streptomyces prasinopilosus | reverse complement strand
CCGGCTGTCGTGGTCGTATCCCGTCGTGGTCGGACACGGGTGGCCGCCTCAGCCGGTCGTTCCGCGGCTTCGCCGTACGCGGCCGCGCACGACGGCTCCCGCGGCGGCCGCCGCGAGGAACAGTCCGGTCACCGTCTGCGCGGCGCCCGGTCCGTCCTCGGCGGCACCGGCGCCCGTTCCGGCCCCGGTGCCGGCGGCCAGCGGGGCGCTGCCGCCGCCGCCCGCGTCGACGGGCGCGACGGGCGAGGCGTGGGCGGTCGGTTCGGCGGCCTCCGGCGCCGACGGCCCGGCCGTCCCCGCGGAGGCGGGCCGGTCGCGGGCGGGGGCGACCTCGATGGTGCCCCGGCGGGCCCGTTCGCCGCAGTCGACCAGCACGGGGTACGTGCCCGCGGCGAGCGTGGAACGGACCCGGCTCTCGCCGACGAGCACGCCGTCGTCGACGGTGAGCCGGACCTCGGAGACGAACGCCGAGGACACGGCGAGCGCCGTCCGCTCGGCGCACTCCGCCACCTGAAGGGTGACGTCGGTGCCGGGAGCGGGGGCCGCCGGCACCACCGAGACGCCCGTGTCGTCCCCCGTGGTCACTGTGTCCGCCGCGTACGCCGCCGGGGTGAACGCGGCGACGGCCAGGATTCCGGTGCAGAGAGTGAGTCGCAGAGAACCCATCGTGTACCTCCAGACACCGGGAGCGTGCCCCGCCGGGTGGGGTGCCGCATCCTCGGGACCCGGTGGTTGCTCCGTACGGGTGACATCGGAGGGGGACGGGCCGGGGCCGCCCGGGTGACGCCCCGGGCGGCCCGGACGACGTCCCCGGGCGGTGCTCCGGCGGCGGGTGTCAGACGAGGTCGACGAGGTCCGCGATGGAGTCCAGGACCTGGGACGGCCGGTAGGGGAAGTTCTCGATCTGGTCCGGCCGGGTCAGGCCGGTGAGCACCAGGAACGTCCTCATCCCGGCCTCCATGCCCGCCAGTACGTCGGTGTCCATCCGGTCGCCGATCATGGCGCTGCTCTCGGAGTGGGCGCCGAGGGCGTTCAGTCCGGTGCGCATCATCAGCGGGTTCGGCTTGCCCGCGAAGTACGGCTGCCGGCCCGTCGCCTTGGTGATCAGCGCCGCCACCGCGCCGGTCGCCGGGAGCGGGCCCTCGGCGGAGGGGCCGGTCTCGTCGGGGTTCGTGCAGATGAAACGGGCGCCGTCGTTGATGAGCCGCACCGCCTTCGTCATCGCCTCGAAGGAGTAGGTCCGGGTCTCCCCGAGGACGACGTAGTCCGGATCGTGGTCGGTGAGGACGTAGCCGATGTCGTGCAGGGCGGTGGTCAGACCGGCCTCGCCGAGGACGTACGCCGAACCGTTTGGACGCTGGTCGTCGAGGAACTGGGCGGTGGCCAGGGCAGACGTCCAGATGTTCTCGATCGGCACGTCCAGGCCCATCCGGCGCAGCCGGGCGTGCAGGTCGCGCGGGGTGTAGATCGAGTTGTTGGTGAGGACCAGGAACGGCTTTCCGGACTCGCGGAGTTTCTTGATGAAGGCGTCGGCGCCCGGAATCGGCACACCCTCGTGGATGAGCACCCCGTCCATGTCGGTGAGCCACGATTCGATCGGCTTGCGGTCTGCCATCTGCGGGATCTCCTGACTTGCGCGGTCCTGCGTGCGCTCCAGCCTAGACATGCCCGGATCTTGGGGGGAACGGCCGGGTGACGCGGTCCGGTTCGGCCCGGTGCCACCCGCTTCGGTTCCGCTCGGTCCGGTTCTCCTCGGTCCGGTTCTCCTCGGTCCGGTTCCGCTCGG
>NZ_LIRG01000181.1:0-123 GCF_001419695.1 Streptomyces prasinopilosus | reverse complement strand
GGTGGCGGCGGGCGGCCCGCAGGAGGGCCATGCCTCCGGCGAGCAGCGTCGCCGCGGCCGCGGCGAGTGCCCCGGCGGGGGTCCCGTCGCCGGTGCCGGCGAGTTCCCCGCGGGGAGCGGGAG
>NZ_LIRG01000180.1 GCF_001419695.1 Streptomyces prasinopilosus | reverse complement strand
CGGACCACGGGCACCGCTTGGGGCCCGACCGCACCGGAGCCCTCTCGCGCACCCCCTCCCCCTCGGCCTCCCGGGGCCGCCCGCGGTGCTCGGCCGAGCACCGCGGGCGGGAGGTCCGCAAGCCGCCGGGCAGGGGCCTGTCGCCGGCGAAGGCCGATCGGGGCGCATGCGTCCCGCAGCGCGGGCAGCGCCCCGCCTCCGAGGCGCTGCCCCACTGCGAACTCCCCGCCCGCCTTCGATTCGAAGGAGTCAGGCGCTCACTGCCCGCCCTTTTGGACGAAGGACCTCACGAAGTCCTCTGCATTGGCCTCGAGGACGTCGTCGATCTCGTCGAGGACGTCGTCCACGTCGTCGCTCAGCTGCTCCTGGCGCTCCTTGAGGTCTTCGGATGCCTGCGCCTCGGGCGCCTCCTCGACCTCCTCGGTGGAGCGCGTCGCCTTCTGCTGTCCGCCGCCGGTGTCCTTGGTCGCCATAACCCTCACCCCGCTCGGTTCGACGTTCTTGATCAGACCCTACAAGCAGGGTCCGACAGGGGCCCCGCAGTTCCTACAACGTACGGGGGCCACTTCGATGATTCCCTTTCGCCGGACTTTCCACCCTGTCCGGCGGCCCGGCCGTGCGGGCCGGCTCAGTTGCCGGACAACACCCTGACCAGGTCTTCCGCCGTTCGGCAGCGGTCCAGGAGCTCCTTGACATGATTACGCGTTCCGCGAAGCGGTTCCAGGGTTGGGACGCGCTGGAGCGAGTCCCTGCCGGGCAGGTCGAAGATCACCGAGTCCCAGGAGGCCGCCGCGACGTCGTCCGCGTACTGCTCCAGGCAGCGTCCGCGGAAGTAGGCGCGGGTGTCCTCCGGCGGCTTCGTCCGGGCCCTCTCGACCTCCCTCTCGTCCAGCAGCCGCTTGATGCTGCCGCGGGCGACGAGGCGGTTGTAGAGCCCCTTGTCGGGCCGCACGTCGGCGTACTGGAGGTCGACGAGGTGCAGCCGGGCGGCGTCCCAGTCCAGGTCGTCCCTGCGCCGGTAGCCCTCCATGACCTGCCGCTTGGCGACCCAGTCCAGCTCGCCGGCCAGGCTCATGGGGTCGTTCTCCAGGCGGTTGAGGGTGTCCTCCCAGCGGGCCAGGACGTCCTTGGTCTGGTCGTCGGCGTCGGCCCCGTAGCGTTCCTCGACGTACTTGCGGGCGAGTTCGTAGTACTCCATCTGGAGCTGGACGGCGGTGAGCGTGCGGCCGCTGCGAAGCGTGACCAGCCGCTTCAGGGCGGGGTCGTGCGAGACCTGGTGCAGCGTCCGCACGGGCTGGTCGACCGCGAGGTCCACGGCGATGAAGCCGTCCTCGATCATCGACAGCACCAGCGCGGTCGTGCCGAGCTTCAGGTAGGTCGAGATCTCGGACAGGTTCGCGTCACCGATGATCACGTGGAGCCGGCGGTGCTTCTCGGCGTCGGCGTGGGGTTCGTCGCGGGTGTTGATGATGGGGCGCTTCAGCGTGGTCTCGAGGCCGACCTCGACCTCGAAGTAATCCGCCCGCTGGCTGAGCTGGAAGCCGTGCTCGCGGCCGTCCTGGCCGATGCCGACGCGTCCCGCGCCGGTGAAGACCTGGCGCGAGACGAAGAACGGGGTGAGGTGGCGGACGATGTCCGAGAAGGGCGTCTCCCGCTTCATCAGGTAGTTCTCGTGGGTGCCGTAGGAGGCGCCCTTGTTGTCGGTGTTGTTCTTGTACAGGTGGATGGGCTGCGCGCCCGGGAGCGCGGCGGCCCGCTCCGCGGCCTCGGCCATGATGCGCTCGCCGGCCTTGTCCCAGAGGACGGCGTCGCGGGGGTTGGTGACCTCGGGGGCGCTGTATTCGGGATGTGCGTGGTCGACGTAGAGGCGTGCGCCGTTGGTGAGGATGACGTTGGCGAGGCCGATGTCCTCGTCGGTGAGCTGGCTGGAGTCGGCGGCCTCGCGAGCGAGGTCGAAGCCCCGCGCGTCTCGTAGCGGGTTCTCCTCCTCGAAGTCCCAGCGGGCTCGGCGGGCCCGGTGCATCGCCGCCGCGTAGGCGTTCACGATCTGGGACGAGGTGAGCATGGCATTGGCGTTGGGGTGGCCGGGGACGGAGATGCCGTACTCCGTCTCGATGCCCATTACTCGCCGTACGGTCATGCGGCCCTCCTTGCCCGGCGGCGTCCCCGGTCGGGGACGCTGCTCAAGTACCGCCGGCGCTCCGATGCGTATGCGGTGCCCGTCACCGCACTGTACGACTCGGCGGTACCGAAGAGCCTAGAACGCCTTTGCGCTGGTGGGGAGATCATTTGCGTCATTGCCGTGTTCCGGTGGTGACTGCGGAAAGCAGTCGGCTGCGGGTACCCGCCGAGGGCACCCGCAGCCACCCTGTCTTTTACAGGTACTGACCGGTGTTCGCCACCGTGTCGATGGAGCGTCCGGTGTCCGAGCCCTGCTTTCCGGTGATGAGGGTGCGGATGTAAACGATCCGCTCGCCCTTCTTTCCGGAGATCCGGGCCCAGTCGTCGGGGTTGGTGGTGTTGGGGAGGTCCTCGTTCTCCTTGAATTCGTCCACGCACGCCTGGAGCAGATGGGAGACGCGCAGGCCCTTCTGGGTCTTCTCGAGGAAGTCCTTGATCGCCATTTTCTTGGCGCGGCCGACGATGTTCTCGATCATGGCGCCGGAGTTGAAGTCCTTGAAGTAGAGGACTTCCTTGTCTCCGTTGGCGTAGGTGACTTCCAGGAAGCGGTTCTCCTCGGTTTCGGCGTACATGTGCTCCACGGCGGTCTGGATCATGCTCTGGACCGTCGTGTCCCGGTCGCCGCCGTGTTCGGCGAGGTCGTCGCCGTGCAGCGGGAGGCGCTGGGTGAGGTACTTGCCGAAGATGTCCTTGGCCGCTTCGGCGTCCGGACGTTCGATCTTGATCTTCACGTCCAGCCGGCCGGGCCGCAGGATGGCGGGGTCGATCATGTCCTCGCGGTTGGAGGCACCGATCACGACCACGTTCTGCAGGCCCTCCACGCCGTCGATCTCGGCGAGGAGCTGCGGGACGATCGTGTTCTCCACGTCGGAGCTGACGCCGGAGCCGCGGGTGCGGAAGAGGGATTCCATCTCGTCGAAGAAGACGATGACGGGGGTTCCCTCACTGGCCTTCTCCCGGGCCCGCTGGAAGACGAGGCGGATCTGCCGCTCGGTCTCACCGACGTACTTGTTGAGGAGTTCCGGGCCCTTGATGTTGAGGAAGAAGCTCTTGCCGGCGGCCACTCCGGTCACTTCCGCGACCTTCTTGGCCAGCGAGTTCGCCACGGCCTTGGCGATGAGCGTCTTGCCGCACCCGGGAGGACCGTAGAGCAGGACGCCCTTGGGCGGACGCAGTTCGTGCTCCTTGAACAGGTCCGGGTAGAGGTAGGGCAGCTCGACGGCGTCGCGGATGGCTTCGATCTGGTTGCCGAGGCCGCCGATCTGCTCGTAGCCGATGTCGGGGACCTCTTCGAGGACGAGTTCCTCGACCTCGCTCTTGGGGACGACCTCGTAGACGTACCCGGAGCGGGGTTCGAGCAGGAGCGCGTCGCCGGGGCGGATGGTGATGCCCAGGAGGGGCTCGGCGAGCCGGACCACGCGTTCCTCGTCGGTGTGGCCGAGGACGAGTGCCCGTTCCCCGTCCTCGAGGATCTCCTTGAGGGTGACGATGTCGCCGACGCGCTCGAACTCCATGGCCTCGACCACGTTGAGCGCCTCGTTGAGCATCACTTCCTGGCCGCGCCGGAGCTCCTCGAGGTCGACGCCGGGACTCACGTTCACCCGGAGTTTTCTGCCGCCGGTGAAGATGTCGGCGGTGCCGTCCTCGTTCGCCACGAGGAAGACCCCGAAGCCGGCCGGGGGCTGGGCGAGCCGGTCGACCTCCTCCTTGAGGGCCACGATCTGGTCGCGGGCCTCGCGGAGCGTGCCGGCGAGTCGTTCGTTCTGGGCGGACACGCCGGCCAGATTGGTCTGCAGCTCGACGATCCGCTCTTCGAGAATCCTCGTGTGTCGCGGAGAGTCGGCGAGCTTGCGGCGCAGGACGGCGATCTCCTGCTCGAGGTAGGCAATCTGCCCGGCCGGGTCCTCGGACCCGCGTCCCGGGCGGATGCCGCGGTTCATGTCGTCGTCGTGGGCTGCCACGGTCCTCACCTCCTCCAAGGGGAGCTGGACGCTTCCAGACCCTACCTGGGCGGGTGTCGATTGAAACCCCTAGATCACAAAGACGGTCGGGGTGTGTCCGATCTTCACCCTTGCGCTCTCCCTCACGCCAGGGGAATACCCACCGAGGAGGGCGGGAATCCCGGCGCAGGTAGGGTCGGTGTGTTCAACACCCGTCGGAGCTGGCCGGATTCCCGTTCGGTCCGAGGCGGGAGACCGGGACACGGGGAGACGGCGGGAGAGGAATGAGCGTGCAGCGGGAGGCCGAGGGCGAGGCCCTGGAGGTCTGGATCGACCAGGACCTGTGCACCGGCGACGGCATCTGCGCGCAGTACGCGCCCGAGGTGTTCGAGCTGGACATCGACGGGCTGGCGTACGTGAAGGGCCCGGACGACGAGTTGTTGCAGGCCACGGGGGCGGCGACGCGCGTGCCGCTGCCGATCCTCACGGACGTGGTCGATTCCGTGAAGGAGTGTCCGGGCGAGTGCATCCACGTGCGCCGCGTGGCGGACGGCGTGGAGGTGTACGGGCCGGACGCCGGGTAACCGGTCCGGCACCGGTCGTCACCGCTTCCCGTTTCCCCGCACGCTCTTCAGCACTCCGGAGCGCGCGTGCCCCCGGGGCGCGGACGGGGCCCGCGCCCCGAGGGGGACGGGGTGCGTCCGCGCGGGTCTCACACGCTCCGGGCCCCGGAGGGCTCGGAGCGGACGAACACCCCGTCGTCCCAGTGCCACTTCGCGCTCTCGCGGACGTCGGGGCAGCAACGGGGCACGTCGGTGGACGAGTAGCCGAGCAGCGTCGCGGTGACCTCGCCGTCACGCACGGCGAGGTCGTCGGCGTTGGCGCGGTCCTCCGGGTCGACGAGGGTGGCCACCAGGCGGGGTGTGCCGGAGCCGACGGCCCGGGTCAGCACGTACACGCCGTCGGGCGGGGTGCCCATGGCGGCGTCGCAGTGCACGGCCGCCACCGTCTCGGGCCGTCCGTCGCCGTCCAGATCGCCGGCGACGTGCTTCTTGACCACCACGTCCACCGGACCGCAGTCGAGCGGGAACTCGACGGCCGCCGGGTCGGGGGGTGCCGTGTGCGCCGGGGCGCTCTTCGTCTCCGGGGCGGGTGTCTGGGCCGCCGTCGCGGCTCCGGGCTGCATCAGGGAGGAGAGCGCCACCACGCCCGCGAGGGCCGTGGCGGTGGCGACCCAGTGGATCGGGCGGGTGTGCGTGTGCGCGAGCTCCGGGACGGCGGGTGACTGCACGAGGAGCGTCTCCTGTGAGAGCTGTGCCGGTGGGGTGGCCAGCATCGTGCCACACGTCACAGTGCGGGGGAACGGCGGGGTGCGGAGTCGTGGTGCGGGATCTCCTTCTCCCGTCCTGTCCCGTCGCGTCAACGGGAGAGCGTCGTGGCGCAGTTCCCCGTGCGGACGGGGAACTGCGCCACGGCGCTCGTGCGTTGTCGGGGTGTCGGGTCGCGTCAGCGCGCGGTGCCCGCGTCGGCGTTGGGTCCCGAGTAGTCCTCGCCGTAGGCGCCCTTGGCCGGGCGGCGGCGGCGCATGGGGGGTTCCACGCCGTCGGCGAGCCGGCGGGCGGTGAGCAGGAAGCCGGTGTGGCCGATCATCCGGTGGTCCGGGCGGACGGCGAGACCTTCGATGTGCCAGTTGCGGATCATCGATTCCCAGGCGGTCGGTTCGTTGAAGGAGCCGATCTCCCGGATGGACTCGACGGTCCGGGCGAGCTGGGTGGTGGTCGCGACGTAGCAGCAGAGGATGCCGCCGGGCACGAGTGCCTTGGAGACCGCCTCCAGGCATTCCCAGGGCGCGAGCATGTCGAGGATGACGCGGTCAACCTCGGTGTCGGACAGGTTGTCCTGGAGGTCGCCGACGGTGAGCTGCCAGGCGGGGTGCGGACCGCCGAAGTAGCGCTCCACGTTGGCCCGGGCGATCTCGGCGAAGTCCTCGCGGCGTTCGTAGCTGTGCAGCATGCCCTGGTCGCCGATGGCGCGCAGCAGGAAGCTGCTGAGGGAGCCGGAGCCGACCCCCGCCTCCACCACGCGGGCGCCGGGGAAGATGTCGGCGAAGGCGAGGATCTGCCCCGCGTCCTTCGGGTAGACGACGGCTGCCCCGCGGGGCATGGACA
>NZ_LIRG01000018.1 GCF_001419695.1 Streptomyces prasinopilosus | reverse complement strand
TCGCGGACGGCGGCGAGCTGCGCGCGGTGCCCGCGACCGAGCCGGGCGACAGCGACTCCACCGTGTGGATCGACGTCCGCCGCATCCTGCACGAGGCCGACCCGGGGGCCGAGTGGCGGCAGGCGTACGAGGAGGCCGGGCGGCTGATCCGGTCCTACTTCTGGGACCCCGGCATGTGCGGCATCGACTGGGACGCGGTGCTCGCCCAGTACCGTCCGCTGGTCGAACGGGTCGCCTCCCCGGACGATTTCGCGGACCTGCTGCGCGAACTCCTCGGCGAACTCGGCACCTCCCACGCCTACGTCACCGCCGCCCGCCGCAACGAGGGCCCGCCGCACTACCAGCGCCGTCAGGGCTTCCTCGGCGCCGACCTCGTTCCGCGCGAGCACGGTTGGACGGTCCGGCGGATCCTGCCCGGCGACTCCTCGGACTCCCGGGCCCGTTCCCCGCTGGCCGGCACCGGCATCCGCGAGGGCGCCGTCCTCACCCGGGTCGACGGCCGCCCGGTGGACCCGGTCACCGGGCCCTACCCGCTGCTCGCGGGGGCGGGCGGCACGACGGTGGAGCTGACGTTCGCCCCGGCCGGGGGCACGGGCCCGCCCCGCAGGGTCGCCGTGCTCCCGCTGATCGACGAGCGCCCGCTGCGCTACCAGGACTGGGTGGCCAAACGGCGCGCGGTGGTGCGGGAGTTGAGCGGTGGCCGGTGCGGCTATCTGCACATCCCCGACATGGGCGGCTCGGGCTGGGCGCAGTTCAACCGCGACCTGCGCATGGAGGTGTCCCGTCCGGCCCTGATCGTGGACGTGCGCGGCAACGCCGGCGGCCACATCAGCGAACTCGTCGTGGAGACGCTGACCCGCACCATCCTCGGCTGGGACCTCACCCGTGACGCCCAGCCCGTGTCGTACGCGGCCAACGCCCCGCGCGGGCCGGTGGTGGCCCTCGCGGACGAGGCGACCAGCTCCGACGGCGACATGATCACGGCCGCGTTCAAACTGCTGGGACTGGGACCGGTGGTCGGGCAGCGCACCTGGGGCGGGGTGGTCGGCATGACCGGCCGGCACGAACTGGGGGACGGTACGGTGATCACGGTGCCGATGAACGCGGCCTGGTTCGACGCGTACGGCTGGTCGGTGGAGAACAAGGGCGTCGCCCCCGACCTGGAGGCCCTGCGCACCCCGCTGGACTGGGCGGAGGGCCGGTACGCCGTACTGGACGACGCGGTCCGACTGGCCCTGGAACTCCTGGAGTCCGAGCCCCCGGCCACGCCCCCGGCCCGCAGCGGTGTCCCCGACCGCTCCCGTCCGAAGCTGCCGCCGAGGGCGACGTGAGAAGGGGCGCCTCCGAGGGGCGCCCCTTCCCGCTTCAGTGCGTCACGGCGTCACGTCAGGCGTCGTGGTCCTGGTGACGGCGCTCCTCGGACCCCTGCTGCCGCCGGCGCTGCGGGTTGTCCGGGGCCTCCTGGCGGCCGCGGCCGCGCTTTTGGGCCTGGTCCCCGGCTTCGCCCATCTTCTGCTTGGCCTGGTCCTTCATCTGCTCGGCCTTGTTCTGGAACTGGTCCTTCATACCCATGTGGGTTCACTCCCGTTGGGGTGTGGGGGCTGTTGCCCGACCAGATTCACACGGGCGGTCACCCTGCGCATGTCGATCAGTCACGCAGCGTGCTCCGGGTTCGTTTCCGCAGGTCCCGGCGCTGTCCCCGCACGGTCCGGTGCCGCTCCCGCCGGCTCCGGTGCCGCTTGTGCGGACTCCGGCGTCGCGGCGGGTCCGGTCCGGTGCCGTTCGTCGGCGTCGCCGCCCGCTCCGACCAGTCCCGTCCGCATGCCGGCGAACCGGTCCGCGAACCGCCGCACCTCCCGTTGCCCGACGGTGCCGATCACGCCGGGCAGGTAGCCCCGTACGCCCTGCATCCCCCGCAGCCACCACTGCCCGTACACGTGGCTGGAGCGCCGCTCGATCCCGGCCACCATCCGGTCCACCGCGGGGCCCAGCGGGTAGGTCTTGTTCGTCGGCCAGGGCAGCCGTTGCCTGAGCTCGCGCATCGCGTCGTCCTGGTCGGCGCCGCGCACCATGTCCGTGTCGGTCCACGACAGGTAGCCGACGCCGACCCGCACGCCCAGGTGCCCGACCTCGGCCCGCAGGCTGTGCGCGTACGCCTCCACACCGGACTTGGACGCGCAGTAGGCGGTCATCATCGGGGCCGGGGTGATCGCGGCGAGCGAGGCGACCTGGAGCAGGTAGCCGCGGCTCTCGGTCAGCAGCGGCAGGAACGCGCGGGCGGTGACCGCCGATCCGATCAGGTTGACCTCGATGACGCGCCGCCAGGACTCCGGGTCGGAGTCGGCGAACGGACCGCCGTTCGCCACACCGGCGTTGGCGACCACGATGTCGACCCGCCCGAACCGCTCCCTCACCTCCGCCGCGACCCGGGTCATCGCCTCGTGGTCGGTGACGTCGGCGTGCCAGTGGCCGCTGTCGCCGTACAGCCGCGCCGACACCCGTTCGAGCACGTCCGGTTCCAGTCCGACCAGGGCGACCCTCACCCCGCGCGCGGAGAGCTTGCGGGCGAGCAGCTCCCCCACCCCGCGGGCCGCTCCGGTGACGACGGCGACCTGTCCTTCGAGACGGCCCCTGCGCGTGCGCTGTCCACTCATGCGCCCTCCTCGGCGGGTGCGACGGATGCAACGGATGTGACGGGTACGGCGGTTGCGGCGGGTGCGGTGGGCGCCGAGGAGGCCGGGGAGGCCGTGGACCCCTCGGGTCCCGCGGGCCCCGCGGGGAGGTGGGCGGCGGCGAGTTCCCGGATCAGCCCGGTGACCCGTCCGGGCGCCTCGACGGGCGTCATGTGGCCGATGCCGGGCAGTTCGGTGAGCCCGAGGCAGTGCGGCAGCCGGGAGGCGATCGTCCGCGCGTGCACCGGCGGGGTGAGCCGGTCCGCGGTCCCGACGACGACGGCCGTCGGCACCCGCAACTCCCCCACGCCGTGGTCGAGGTCGAGCAGGCCGAGCACCTGCGCCCAGGACCGGCGGACCGTGCGCGGGCAGGCGTGCACGATGCGGGCGCACGCCTCGACCATGTGCGGCGTCGAACCGGGGCCCATGGTGGCGTACTTGAGGATGCGGCTGCCCAGGGGCGTGACGGGCCCGAGCGGGGCCCGGGAGCCCAGGACGCTCCGGGTCAGCCGGGTCCGTATCCGCCCCGCCGGGGCCGGGAGCACCGTCGACTCGTCGACCAGCCGCGAACTGCCGGTGCTGCACAGCAGGACGGCCGCCGCGTGCTCGGCGAGGGCGGGCCGGCCGGACGCGGCCATCACCGTCATGCCGCCCATGGAGTGCCCGGCGATCACGGCCCGTTCGCCGGGGGCGAGGGTGGCGGTCAGGACGGCTTCCAGGTCGTCGGCGAGCGCGTCGGTACTGCAGTCGCCGCTCGCGGGGGTGCGGCCGTGACCGCGCTGGTCGTAGGCGATCACCCGGTGGTCGGCGGCGAGTTCGCGGATCTGGGCCGCCCAGAAGGCGGTCGAGCAGGTCCAGCCGTGGGCGAGGACGACCGCGGGCGCCCCGTCGGGCCCGTGCAGCTCGACGTGCAGCCGGGTGCCGTCGGCGGAGACGGCGGTGAGTTCGCGGGCGGGGACGGGCGGGGCGTAGGGCCCGGCGAGGACGTGCGCGGGCCGGCTCACGCGGAGACCTCCGTGGCGCCCGGGGCGGTGGTCCCCGGGGCGGCGGCGCCCCGGACGGCGCTCTCCTGGGCGGCGGCCTTCGGGGCGGCGGCCTCCCGCACGGCGGCGTCCCGGGCGGTCTTCCCGGCGCCGGCGGCCCTCCCGCCGGAGGGCGCCCGCAGGACGGCGTACTCGGTGAGGTCCACGCGCCGGGTGGCCCGCCGGAACTCGGCGGTCGTGCCCGGCCAGACGGTGGTGTTGCGGCCGTTCGCGTCCAGGTACCAGCTGGTGCAGCCGCCGGTGTTCCACACCGTGCGCTCCATCCGCTGCTGCACCCGGTGGTTCCAGACGCGGACGGCGCTCCTGCGGGCGTCGAGGGCGACCCGGCCGCCGAGGACGTCGAGTTGGCGGAGGTAGTCGGCCAGGTAGTTCAGCTGGGACTCGATCATGAGAATCATGGAGGAGTTCCCGAGGCCGGTGTTGGGCCCGATGAGCGTCATGAAGTTGGGGAACCCGGCGGCCGAGGCGCCGCGCAGTGCCTCCATGCCGCCCGCCCAGGTCTCGGCGAGGGTCCTGCCCTCCGCGCCGACGACCCGTTCGGCGATGGGCATGTCGGTGACGTGGAACCCGGTCCCGAAGACGATGGCGTCGACCTCGGCCTCGGTGCCGTCGGCCGCCACGGCCGTCGATCCCCGGACCTCGCTCAGGCCGCCGACGACGTCGACGTTGGGCCGGGCGAGCGCCGGATAGTACGTGCTGGACAGCAGGATGCGCTTGCAGCCGATGCGGTAGTCGGGGGTGAGCCGGGCGCGCAGGGCCGGGTCCTTGATGGCGCGGGCCATGTTGCGCTTGGCCACCCGCTCCACGAGGCCCAGCTCGTCCGGGTGCTTGGTGAACGCCTGGACCTGCAGCTCCCGCACGCCCCACAGCAGTCCGCGGCGCAGCCGGGTGGTGAAGGGCAGCGCCCGGTGCACGGCCCGCTCGGCGCCGCCGATGGCCCGGTCCATGCGGGGCAGGACCCAGGGCGGGGTGCGCTGGAAGAGGGTCAGCCGGGAGACGAGCGGCTGGACGGCCGGCACGATCTGGACGGCCGACGCGCCGGTGCCGACCATGGCGACCCGCTTGCCGCGCAGGTCGTAGTCGTGGTCCCAGCGGGCGGAGTGGAAGACCTTGCCGGGGAAGGTGTCGAGCCCCGGGATGTCGGGGGTCTTCGGGTCGGACAGCGGCCCGGTCGCGGAGACGACCACGTCCGCGCTGAGGCTGCCGCTGCTGGTCTCGATGTCCCAGCGCAGCCGCTCCGTGTCCCACGCCATCCGCTTCACCTCCGAGTCGAAGCGGAGGTGCGGGCGCAGCCCGAAGACGTCGGTGACGTGCTCGAGGTAGGCGCGGATGTGCTCCTGCCCGGAGAAGGAACGCGGCCACTCGGGGTTGGGCGCGAAGGAGAACGAGTACAGGTGGGACGGCACGTCGCACGCGCATCCCGGATAGCTGTTGTCCCGCCAGGTCCCGCCGACGCTCCCGGCCCGCTCCAGGACGACGAAGTCGGTGATCCCCTCGCGCCTCAGCCGTACGGCGGCCCCCAGTCCGCCGAACCCGGACCCCACCACCGCGACCCGTACGTGTTCGTGCTCGTGCTCGTGTCCGGCCATCCCGAAGCCTCCAGCCCTTGCGCACCGCCGAGAACCGTGCCAGTGACCACTGGCGCAATGGGGAGAGTAGGGCAGTCTCCTACTGATGGGTAGGGGGTGCGCAAGGAAAGTTACCGCTGGTACGCCCGAGGGCCCGTCCGGTGGACCACGCCGGAGACGCGGGGTCCGGCACGCCCTAGGCTGCTGTCGTGGCAGAGGAAGCAGAACCCCGGGGCGAGCGGCGCGAGTACCGCATGGAGGAGCTGGCCCGCCTGGCCGGCATCACGGTGCGCACGCTGCGCTTCTACCGCGAACGCAAGCTGATACCGCCGCCCCGCCGCGAAGGCCGCATAGCGTGGTACGACGACCACCACCTGGCCCGGCTGAACACGATCACGGCGCTGCTGGAACGCGGCCACACCCTGAACGGCATAGCGGAGCTGGCCGAGGCCTTCGACCACGGCCGCGACGTCGGGGAACTCCTCGGGATGGACACCCCCACCGAGGAGACCCCCGTCCGCCTCACCCCCGAGGAGCTCGCCGACCACTTCGCCGGCGAGGTCACCCCGGAGAACCTCGCCGCCGCGATGGAACTCGGCTACCTCGGCACGGACGGCGGGGAGATCGTCCACATCAGCCGCCGTCTGCTGGACGTCTCGTCCGCCCTGGTCCGCGAGGGCATCCCGCTCGCGGAGGTGCTGCGCGCGGGCCGGGAGGTCCGCACCCACACCGAGGCGATGGCCGACCTCTTCGCCGGGCTGATCCTGCGCCACGCCCCCGAGGAGGCCGTGCAGCGCCTGCGCCCCCTGGCCCGCAGCGTGGTCGACGCGGAACTCTCCCTGTCGATGGACCGCCGGCTGAACAAGCGGGGCTGACCCCGGGCAGGACCGGCCGCGGACGGGACCGCCCACGCGCAGGACCAGCCGCGGGGCAGGACTGCCCGCGGCCGGCCCCGGGCCGGTCGGGCGCCGGGCCGGTCAGTCGCCGGGCCGGTCAGTCGCCGGCGAGCTCGGTCTGCCAGACGGAACTGGCGTGGTAGTGGTTGTCGTACCGCTCGGAACTGGCCCTGATGTCCTCGACGTCGGCCTCGCCCCGGTACACGCGCTCCAGCAGGCGGTAGTAGCCGAAGCGGTCCATGCCGGGGGTGAAGGCGACCAGCACGTCGGCCTCCTCTCCCCGGGCCGGGGCGAAGGCGTGCGGCAGCCGCGGCGGCACCGTCACGAAGTCGCCGGTCCCCAGGGTGACGATCCGCTCCCCCAGCAGCACCCGCAGGCTGCCGCCGAGCACGAAGAACATCTCGGTCGCCCTGGTGTGGAAGTGGGCGGGGGCGCCCGGGGACCCCTTGTGCAGGGTGGCCCGGTTGGCCGTCAGCGCGCCCCGGGTCCCGTCGGAGTCGGCGAGCAGCGTGATGAGACTGGCGGCCCCGTCCTGCAGCGTCTCGGCGGAACCGGCACGGACGAGGACGGGCGGGGCGGACGCGTTCACGGGGTTCTCCTCCGGTGCGGGCGGGTCGTCGTCATGCGGGAGCGGGGTCGCCCGGGCCGGCCTCGGACCGTGTCCGGCCCTCGGCGCCGCCTCGGGTCCCCGCAGCTCCCGACGACCACGCTATGCGCGCGAAAGACCCCGTGTAGGGTGCATTCCCGTGTCCGATTCATGGGTCAATCCGGCCGAACACGTCGGCAGCGACCTGCATGTGGATCTGAGGGCGGGCCTGGCCGGAGGCGGTGGCCGCCGGGCCGCACTCGGTCGCGCGCTGCGCGAGGCGATCGGGGACGGACGACTGGCGCCGGGCACCCGGCTCCCCCCTTACCGCTCGCTCGCCGCCGACCTCGGGCTGGCCCGCAACACCGTCGCCGAGACCTACGCCGAACTCGTCGCCGAGGGCTGGCTGGTCGCCCGCCAGGGGTCGGGGACGCGGGTGGCGCCCCGAGCGGAGCCGGTCGGCCCCCCGCGGGTGCCCGGACCGGCGCCGGCGCGTCCCGAACCGCCCGCCCACACCCTGCGGCAGGGCCTGCCGGACCCCGCCTCCTTCCCCCGCACCGCCTGGCTGGCCGCCGCGCGGCGGGCGCTGAACGCGGCACCCCACGAGGCGTTCGGCCCCGGCGACCCCCGCGGCCGGCCCGAGCTGCGACGCGCCCTCGCCGCGTACCTGTCCCGCGCGCGGGGCGTGCGCACCGACGCCGAGAGGATCGTCGTGTGCTCCGGTGTCGCACCCGCCCTGCGGCTCCTCTTCGGCGGGAAGGTGCTCCGCGGTCCTCTGGCCGTGGAGTCCTACGGACTGCCCTTCCACCGGTCGATCCTGCGCGCCGCACACGTGCGGACCGTGCCGCTGGCACTGGACGAACACGGGGCGCGCACCACGGAGCTGGTCGCGCTGGAGGGCGTGCGGGCGGCGCTGCTCACCCCCGCCCACCAGTTCCCCACGGGAGGACCGCTGCACGCCGAGCGGCGGGCCGCCGCGGTGGACTGGGCGCGCGGCGGCCAGGGAGTGCTGCTGGAGGACGACTACGACGGGGAGTTCCGCTACGACCGGGAGCCGGTGGGCGCCGTCCAGGGGCTCGACCCGCAGCGCGTCGTGTACCTGGGCTCGCTCAGCAAGAGCCTCTCCCCCGCACTGCGGCTGGGGTGGATGGTCCTGCCCGACCACCTGGTGGAGCCCGTGCTGCGCGCCAAGGGCGAGCGCGAGGCGTGGGCCGGGGTCACGGACCAGCTGACGCTCGCCGACTTCATCGAGTCGGGCCACTACGACCGGCACGTCCGCCGCACCCGGCAGCGTTACCGGGACCGCAGGGACCGCCTCGTCGCACTCCTCGCCCGCCGGGCGCCGCACATCACGCTCACCGGCGTAGCCGCCGGACTGCACGCGGTGCTGGGCCTGCCGCCCGGCACCGAACGGCCGGTGACCGAGGCCGCGGCCCGGGAGCGCATCGCCGTGGACGGGCTCGCCGGCTTCCGGCACCCGGCCGCCACCATGCCCGCGCACGACGGCCTGGTCGTCGGCTACGCCGCACCCCCCGACCACGGTTTCGGGGCGGCGCTCGACGCCCTGTGCAGGATTCTGCCCCCGCCGCCCGGCGAGGGCTGACGGCCGCCCGGGCGGACGGGCGCACGGCCCCCGCCCGGCGGACGGGCGTCGCCCCGCCCGCGGACCCGTCAGTCCCGAGGTCCGAAGACCACCGTCACCGGCGCGTGGTCCGACCAGCGCCCGGCGTGGGTGGCCGCCCGCTCCACGTACGCCTCGACGGCGCGCTCCGCGAGCCCCGGGGTGGTCATCGCGTAGTCGATGCGCCATCCCGCGTCGTTGTCGAAGGCCCGCCCCCGGTACGACCACCACGAGTACGGTCCCTCGACGTCCGGGTGCAGCGCCCGTACGACGTCCACGTACCCGCCGTCGGCCGGGTCGAGGACACGGGACAGCCACTCCCGCTCCTCCGGCAGGAAGCCCGAGTTCTTGGTGTTGCCGCGCCAGTTCTTCAGGTCGGCCTCCCGGTGCGCGATGTTCCAGTCGCCGCACACCACGACCTCGTGGCCGTCGGCGGCGGCCCGCTCCCGCAGGCCCTTCAGGTAACCGAGGAACTCGCCCATGAAGCGCGTCTTCTCGTCCTGCCGCTCGGTGCCGACCTCACCGGAGGGCAGGTACAGGGACGCGACGGTGACCCCGGGCAGGTCCACCTCCACGTACCGGCCGCTGCCGTCGAACTCGGCCGATCCGAAACCGACCTGGACGCGGTCGGGCGCACGGCGCGTGTACAGCGAGACCCCGGCGCGCCCCTTCGCGGCGGCGGGCGCGTGCACCACGTGCCACCCCTCGGGCTCGCGGACGTGCCCGGGCAGCTGCTGCGGCTCCGCGCGCACCTCCTGCAGGCACACCGCGTCGGCGGAGGTCTGCTCCAGCCACTCCACGAAGCCCTTCTTGGCGGCGGCACGCAGTCCGTTGACGTTGACGGAGGTCACAGTGAGCATCAGGGCACGATACCGGCACACTGGACGGGGCCCGAAAACGGATCCCTCCCGCCTCCTGGATTGACATACTTTACTGCGCATGAATATCCGCCAGGTCCCCTACGACCACCCCGACGCCGTCAAACTGAACGACGAGGTCCAGGCCGAGTACGACGTCCGCTACGGCGACGGCGGCGACGCCACCCCCATGGACCCCGCCGACTTCCGGCCGCCGAACGGCGTCTACCTGATCGCCTACGACGAGCACGGCACCCCCGTCGCCTCCGGCGGCTGGCGCGTCCAGAACGCCAACGGCGAGGGCAACCGCGACGGCGACGCCGAGCTGAAGCGGATGTACGTGATCGAGCCGATGCGCGGCCGGGGCCTGGCCCGCCGCGTCCTGGCCGCCCTGGAGGACGACGCCCGCGCGGCCGGCCGCCTGCGCATGGTCCTGGAGACGGGCACCAAGCAGCCGGAGGCGATCGCCCTGTACACCTCCAGCGGCTACGAGCCCTGCGAGAAGTTCGGCTACTACCGCTTCCACGACAGCAGCCGCTGCTACGCCAAGACCCTGTAGGCCGCCGCCCGGCGGCCTCGGCCCGCCCGCCCCGCTCGACGGCTGCGGTCCCTCAGCCGAACCGCAGGACGCGCGGGGCGAAGGTGCCCTCGGGGCCGTCGGCGCGGCCGACCGACCACACCGTCTCCGTGCCCGGCACCGGCGCCAGCCGCAGGGTCCGGGAGTCGCCCTCCCCGGCGACCGCCGGTTCCTCGTGCCCGGTGAACGACGCTCCGTCCCAGGCGAGGAAATCCGGTCCGGAGACGAGAGGCGGGTAGCCGCCCGGCGGGCCCCACTTCTGCGAGCGCGCCACCGCGACCCAGGCCAGCGCACCGGACGCGTCGGGCGCCAGGGAGCTGATCGAGCCGAAGTCGGTGGGCACGGCCACCCGGTTCCACTCCTGCCCGTCCCAGCGCGCCAGCAGCGGCGGGATCGGCCGGCCCACCGGGCCGCCGACGAATCCGGCCGTGCCGCCCGCCCACACCTCCGTCGGCGAGACCGCCAGCACGCTGTTCACGGCCGACCGCGGGAACCCGTCCACGATCGTCTGCCGCCACTCCCGCCCGTCCCAGTGCGACACGGCCGCGCCCTCCGCGGCGGCGCCCGCGGCCCAGACGTCGCCGGCCCCCAGGACGTGCAGGCCGGCCACGGACCCCGGCGGCACCGGCACGTCCTGCCAGCCGTGTCCGTCCCTGCGCAGCAGGACCTGCGCGCCGTCCCGCGCACCGATCAGCCAGGTCTCGCCGCCGCCGGCGGCGACTTCGCCCAGCACGACACCGCCCGGCGGGCGGCTCTCGGACCAGGCGGCGCCGTCGAAGCGCAGCAGGCGGGCGCCGCCCGCCGCGTCACGGCCGACCGCCCAGACCTCGGACGGCGAGGCCGCGGCGACGGACAGGAGTTCTCCCTGCCAGCCGGTCCCGGGCAGACTCTGGCGCTGCCACGCGGTCCCGTCCCAGCGCAGCACCAGCGGGAAGCCCGGTGCGGTGCGGCCGACGGCGTCGGCGCCCACCGCCCACGCCCGGTCCGGTCCGAACGCCACGGCCTCGTTCAGCGCGGCCTGCGGGCGTGTCTGCGCCGGGACCGGGACGTGCTGCCAGGGCAGGGTGTCCGCCGCGGCCGAGGGCATGACGGTCAG
The DNA here is from genome assembly GCF_001419695.1 of Streptomyces prasinopilosus. Classification (GTDB taxonomy): domain Bacteria; phylum Actinomycetota; class Actinomycetes; order Streptomycetales; family Streptomycetaceae; genus Streptomyces; species Streptomyces prasinopilosus. The sequence goes on along the minus strand of NZ_LIRG01000018.1, from coordinate 3,019 downwards.
GGCGGCGGCGAGGGCCGCGAGGAGAAGTCCGCGTCTCATGATCGGCCTCCCAGCCGCTCGCTCGTCAGGTTCGGTTTCGAGCCGTAGATCTCCACGGTCCCGAAGGACATCAGGGAGGATCCGGCCCTTGTCAGCGCGTGCGGGGCGACCTCGATCGCGTTCGTGCGCTCCGGGCCGTAGGAGAAGGTGGCGCGCGGGCCGTCCACCCGTGCGTACTTCGACCGGAACGCGCGGTCGCTGACCACCGGGAGCCACAGCGCGCCGTCCGGGCCGCGCACCATGTCCTTGATGTGGGTGGCGCCCAGGGCCGGGTGGGTGGTGCGCCAGGCGTGCCCGTTCCGGGTCGTCAGGTAGGGGCGGGGCGCGCCGTCCTCGTACCGGCTGCCGCCGATCGTGACCCGGCCGGACGGTTCGAGCAGGATCGCGTCCACGCCGCCGTCCGGCGGCAGCGGCACCTTCGCGTCCCGCCACGCCGTGCCGTCCCAGCGCAGGATCGCGGCCCCGGTCGCGGTGTCCGCCCAGGCCCAGGCGTCGGCGGCGGTCCGCGCGGTGATCCCCATCAGGTAGCCGACCCCGTCCGGGGTGGACTGCTCGGTCCAGCCGGAGCCGTCGTGGTGCAGCACCTTCAGTCCGGTCTCGTCCTCCCCGACCACCCACGCGCCGCCCGGCACCGCGGTGAAGTCCTGGTAGGTCCACAGGGTCCGGGGCAGCGGGACCGCGCTCCACCCTCCCGCCGTCCGGCGCAGGATCTCGCCCTCCCCCGCGCGGTTGTGGAAGATCCACACCTCCTCGCCGACGAACTGCGCCCTGCCGAGCCGACCCGGCTCACCGGCACCGGGGAAGGAGGCGTCCCGGCTCCACTCCGCGCCGTCCCACCGGTACAGCAGCGGCCGCATTCCGTCGTCGGTGCGCTCGTATCCGGTCGCCCACGCCTCGTCCGGCCCGCGGGCGGCGAGATCGGACACGGTCACCGGCGGTGCCGCCGCCGGCGGCACCGGCAGCACCGACCAACTCGGCGCCACGGGCGCGGCCGGCGTCCCGGCCGTGGCCGCGACGGGCGGCATCACCGCGGTGGACGCGACCACCAGGCAGACGACGACCGCACGAAGACCTTTCACGGGAACCCCCCAGGGCGCGAAGGTCGCACAGGTTATGGGTGTTCACCCGCCCGTGCACAGACGGCATTCGGCCGATCGCGCTTCCTTCTCGCCCACGCGTGCGAAGTGGCACGGCTCACCGTGCGCCGGACCGCGCGGGAACTCCGCGGACGAGGACGCGTCGGCACCACCCGGCGCCAGGGCCCGCCCGCGGTCGCGCAGCCGCCGGCCGGTTCGCCGGGCAACGGGGCGGGACCGCCGGCCGGCGGACTCCATCCCGGACCGCCGTCGGGACGCGGCGACGACGGGCCCCGGCCCGCCGGGCCCCGTCCAACACGAAGAAGCCCCCGCCGGTTTCCCGGCGGGGGCTTTCAGCTGCGGTGGACCTGTGGGGATTTGAACCCCAGACCCCCTCGATGCGAACGAGGTGCGCTACCAGACTGCGCCACAGGCCCTTGCAACGAGTGAAACCTTAGCACCCCGATCGGGGTGCTCGGAAATCCGTTGCCGGTGGGGGGTCACCTGCGGTTTCGGAAGGTCATTCGTTGGCGGCCCGGGGACGGTCCCCGTCCTCGTACTGGTCGAACAGCGGGGTGCGGCCCCGCTCGCGCGCTCGGCGGGCCGAGGCCGCCCCGGGGGCGCCCCCGCGTGAGCGCTTCCGGGCGGGGGGAAGGGCGTCGCCGCGGCCGTCGCCGTCCGGGCGGGCCCCGTCGCTCTCCTCGCCCGCGTCGTGGGGCTCGGCGCCGTCGGACGCGACGGCCTCCTCCGGACCCGGGGCCATGGAACTGGAGCGGGCCGAGCTCCAGGCGTCCGGGGCGCCGAGGTCCACGTCGCTGGTGGCGCGCGGGGCGACCGGGGCGGTCACGTACGTGGGCAGCGGGACCGGGACCGGGTCCCAGCTGTCGCCGCCCTGCCCGGGGCGCCGCTGGCGCTCGCGCTGCTGGTCGATCCACTCGGCGTGGTCGGTCTGCTCCACGAGCGCCCGCCGGTCGGCGGCGAGTGCCAGGAGGCCGGGGTCGGTCTCCTGCTCCGGTTCGGCGGCCGGCTCGGCCTCGTGTCCGGGGCCCTCCGGCGCGCCGGTGTCCGCGTCGCCGGCGGACGGGTGGCGGCCCGTCCGGCGCTCGCGCAGCCGCTGCGCCGCGACCTCCGCCTGGCGGCGGTCCATCTGGTACGCGAACCGGCGGTGCTCCTGGGAGCGCAGATACGCGATGTAGACGCTCAGCAGGACGGCCGGCACTCCGGGCGCCCACAGGAACGTGAGTCCGCCGATCGCCGCGACGACCGTGCCGACCGTGAAGGCGACGAAGAGCAGGGTGGTGGTGCGCCGGCGGCGTGCGAGCACCTTCGAGCGCCGGGCGCGCGCCGCGGAGGCCTGCGCCGACGGGGACGGCCGGGCGGCGGGCCGGGGCTCCGCGGCGGGCCGCCTCCGCCCGAGGTCCCGTCCCCGGCGGGCGGACGGGACGCGCTCGCGCGCGGCACCGGGGCCGGGTTCGGCTTCGGGGCCGGACTCGGGGCCGGGTTCCGGACCCTGCCGGTCCGGCCGCCGGGCGGGCTGCTCCGGTACGGGCACCTGCACCTGCGGACGGGTCTGGGACACGGCGAAGGCCCGGACGTCCACCGAATCGGTGACCGCGTCCGGGNNCGGACGGGCTTCGTTCAGCTCGTCCTGCCTACGGAGCCACATCGGCACCAAGTAGGCGGCCCAGGCCCCGACAATGACTGCGTAGATGAGGCCGCTGCTGCTCACGCCTCCCACGGTAGAGGGGTTCGGGTGGGGCCATCCGCCAATTGGGCCGGTGTGTCGCACGATCCGGCTGATATCTCGAACTTTTTTGGATCGATGTGATCAGCAGATCACTCGAGAGGGGAAATGATCCGCCTTCACGGGCTTCGGACGGACTTCACACGCCCTTCAGGCGGTC
>NZ_LIRG01000179.1 GCF_001419695.1 Streptomyces prasinopilosus | reverse complement strand
CGCCGGCGGGGTTGCCGGCGACGAGGCGGGTGACGAGCTGGAGAATGGCCTCCAGCTTCTCCGCGGTGACGGCGCCGGCCTGGATGGCGCCCGCGGTGACCGAGCCGGCCTTGAGGTCTGGGCCGTCGACCTTGATGGGGGTGGCGGTGGTCTCCTCCGACGGGTCCCCCGCCACGGCGGAGGTGTTCACGGCGGTCAGGCGCACGTAGTGCGGCACGTAGGGCAGGGGCAGGACGGGCAGCATGCCGCCGTCCCCGGCCCGGGTGATGGTGCCGGCGTAGGTGGCCGCGGACGGGGTGAATGCGGCGGTGGTGGAGACGTGGACGGCGACGTGGTCGAAGTCGGCCGGGAGGGGCTGCCCGGAGGCGAGGGTGCCGTCCCACACGACCCGCAGGCCGCCGATGGTGGACGTGACGACCGGTGCGGTCGGTGCGGTGGGGGCGGGCCCGTCCACGGCGATCAGACCGATGGTGCCGTCCGGCTGCATCCCGATCCGGCCCCGCACCGCGCCGGCTTGGTCCTTGACGACGATGTTGGCGTTGTCGAGGGCGGCGTGGGACAGGCGCGGGGAGTTCTCCACGCGCGCCAGCCGGGCCTCGAGGTCGGCGATCTTGCGACCGATATCCACTACTGGCCTCGCTTCTTTACAGGAGAAGGTGATATTCTGTAAGCATGACGCAGCAGGTCAAGCGGGCTTTCAAGTACCGCTTCTACCCGACGGACGAGCAGGCAGCAGAGCTGTCCCGCACGTTCGGCTGCGTCCGCTACGTGTACAACTGGGCACTCCACATGCGCTCCGAGGCGTACGCCTTGCACAGCAAGAACGTTGGGTACGCTGAAACCGACCGAGCGCTGACCGTTCTGAAGAGGCAGCCGGATACGGCGTTTCTTGCCGAGGTAGCTGCCGTTCCGCTCCAGCAAGCCTTGCGTCATCTCCAGACGGCGTTTGCGGCGTTCTTCGACAAACGCGCTAAGTACCCGCGTTTCAAGTCCAAAAAGAAGTCGCGCATGTCCGCCGCCTACACCCGGGCGGGATTCCGCTGGCGGAACGGACAGATCTTCCTTGCGAAGATGAACGCGCCGCTCGACATTCGCTGGTCCCGTCCGCTTCCTGAGGGTGCGGATCCGTCCACGGTGACGGTGTCCCGAGACAGCGCGGGCCGCTGGTTCGTGTCCCTGCTGTGCGAGGACACCATCACCCCGGCTCCGGCCACCACGAACGCCGTCGGTATCGACGCGGGCATTACCTCGCTGGTGACCCTGTCGTCCGGCGAGAAGGTGACGAACCCGCGCCACGAGCGCCGTGACCGCGCAAGGCTGGCCAAGGCGCAGCGGGAACTGTCCCGTAAGGCGAAGGACTCGGCCAACCGGGAGAAAGCCCGCCGGAAGGCCGCCCGCGTGCATGCGCGGATCACCGACCGGCGACGGGACTTCCTGCACAAGCTGACCACTCGACTCGTCCGTGAGAACCAAACGGTCGTCATCGAGGACCTCACCGTCCGCAACATGCTCAAGAACCACAAGCTGGCGCGCGCCATCTCGGACGCGTCGTGGACCGAGCTGCGGACGATGCTGGAGTACAAGTGCGCCTGGTATGGGCGCGACCTCGTAACCGTCGACCGGTGGTTCCCCAGCTCGAAGCTGTGCGGGGCCTGCGGCACGGTCCGCGAGGAAATGTCGCTGAACGTCCGCGAGTGGACGTGCGAGTGCGGCACCATGCATGACCGCGACGTGAACGCGGCACGCAACATCCTCGCCGCCGGGCTGGCGGAGAGGTAAAACGCCTGTGGAGCTGATGTAAGACCTCAACGGGAGTCCTCCCGGACGGGGCGGTCGGCAACGAAGCAGGAAATCCAGCGGGTGACCGTTGGAATCCCCGCCTTCGGTCGGGGAGAAGTCAATGGCCTCCGTAGGTGTACATGGCTGACGGCTTCAGGGACACCTGCGCCTGCGGGCCGCCGGACGCGGTGGGCTGGATCGTCCAGCCGGTGACGCGGCACCAGCCGGTGTAGCTGGTCCAGGAATTGTGGATGCGGACGTACACGTCGTCGCCGACCTGCCACGATCCGAACGGGGCGGCCGGGGTGTCGCGGATGGTGACCGTTTCGACCGCGCCGAGGGTCTGCCGCCAGGCGCGCTCCCACTCCACCCGCTGCTTGAGGACGTCGTTGCCGTTGATCTCGGGGAATGCGGCGGTCGCCTCCAGGCGCAGCCGGCCGTTACGGACCGCGCTGATCTGCCGGAGCTTCGCCGACCCGTCGCCGGCGCCGGTGCCGATGACGACCTGCGCGTAGTCGTCCCCGGAACGGATCTCCTCCGGGTCTTCGATGATGTTCACGCCGGAGGAGAATTCGATGTCCTTGCGGCGTGCCCCGAGGCGGGGCCAGCCGAGCCGGATCCGTTTCACCACGCCGGTCTTGTCTGAGTTCCAGGTGGTGGTGCAGGTGTACTCGGGGGTGCCCTGGTCGGAGACCAGCTCGTCGACCTGGTCTCCGAGGGATTTGCTGTCGTACCAGTGGGAGTGGTGGACGTCCTCGGGGGTGCCGACCTTCGACGTGGACGTGGTGACATCGACGACCACGCCCAGGTTCCCGTCGGGGATGGACTGTGCGTACGTCCAGATGTTGCGGATGACCTGGCAGCGGTCCTGATACACGTACGGGCCGCGGCCGCCGTGCTCCCCGTCCAGGTCGTACCGCTTTTGCAGGTACGACGACCAGGAGGCGGCCTCGATCCGGTACTCGGAGCCCTCGGCGCGCACGTCCCACACGAGACCGCCCCACTCGAGTTGCCCGTCGGACTCCACGTAGATCTCCGTGGTGCCCGGGTCGGCCAGCGTCGGATTAGAGGCGACCAGCCGCGGGGACAGGATGCCGCGCAGCTCCCCGGGGCCGGACAGTTCGGGCCCGTACTCGAGGTCCGTGACCGGCAGCGCGGTCGACAGCCACGCCCCGGTGAGGGCGTGCCGGGTGAGGACCCGGCCCGGCGGGGCGGTCACCGCGGCGCCTCCTCGAACTGCACGTCCGCTACGAGGGTGGTGCCGGAGTCCACGTAGATCCGGGCGGCCTGCCCGGCCTCCTGGGCGGCCGCGCGCACGCGTAGAAGCTGGGTGGTGCCGCGGTAGGAGGCGGGCAGGGTGAGGGTGTCGGCGAGGATCGCCGGGATACGGCGGACGCCGGTGCCCTGGTTGTCGTCCAGGGTGACGGACTGGAGGGTGAGGCTTGAGCCGAAGGTGGCGGACAGCGGCCCCCAGAAGTTGCCCAGGGCGTACCGGATCGGCGACACGTCGATCTTGATGATGGCTTTGGTGGCCCAGTCCGGCACGGCGATGTTCCAGCCCGCGGCCGTGGAGAAGTAGGAGGGGGTGGTGGAGGAGCCGATGCCGGTGCTCTGGCCGGCGGGGGACTGGGTCAGCACGGTGCGCTGGCGGCGCGGGTTCGCCACCCGGCGCAGGTCCGTGATCATCGCGTTGGTGATCGTGGACGTGGACGCCGGGATGTCGATCCGTGCGAGCGGGATCCCGGTCCGGCCGTCGGGGATCGTCGTCGCCGACGAGGACACGTTCGAGATGACCTGGAAGTAGGTGATCTGGTCGACCTGCGGGTCCAGGGTGCCCTCGTACTCGGGATCCTGGACCCGCACGATGACCATGTCGGAGCGGCCCGCGCCGGCGCCGGTCGCGGCGATGTCGACGCTGGCTGATCCGATGTTGCACACGGAGTAGTGACCCTGGAAGGTGTTGGCGCGGCCGCGGATGACCGCGGACCCGTCGCCGACGGTGACGCCGCCACCGGGGGTGGACCGCTGGACCACCTTGAGGTCGTCGCCCTGGGTGATGCCCTCCGCTCCGGCGGACAGGTCGCGCACCAGCATGCGAAACTGCTGCGCCGGGTGGTGGGCCCCGTTGGTGAGGATGGGCCGGGGAAACAGTGCCATGGTCGGCTCTCCTTCAAAGGGCTATGTAGGCGTCGCGCCAGGTGACGCGGAGGCGGCCGGAGTTCGTGCTGTCGAAGGCGGTCCACCGCATCTCCGACACCCCCGGGGGGATGGAGAACAGGTCGATGCGGGAAGCGGGGCTGAGGTAGGTGGAGGCGTTGCCGCCGTTGTCCCAGGTGACGGTGCGGAACCCCGGACGGGTGTCGATCTCCACCCAGCGGCCCGCGGGCAGGTTCAGGGTGGGCAACGCCAAGCTCCTGCCGGAGGCGACGTGGGTGATGGTGACGTTCGCGCACGGCCCCATCACCCGCAGGACCGGCCACGCGGCCGCGGTCCCGGCGTTGGTAACCCAGCCGGGCCGGTCCGCGGCCACCGTCCCGTCCTGCACGTAGATGGGAGCGACCACCGGGGCGGCGAACCCGCCGCCGGTCAGCCAGCCCAGCGGCAGTTCGGTCGTGGACGGGGTGTCGGCGTAGAAGGTGGGGTCGTGGGCGAGGAACTCCAGGTCGAGGGGCACATAACCGTGGATGACCTGCCCGTACTCCGGATCCACCTTCCGGGCCCGCACGGTGAGGCGCTTGACCGGACGGCCGGGGCGTTTGATCCGCAGTGCCATGCCCTGCCCGCCGACCAGGCGCACGCTCGCCGGATCGGTGACGGCCTGCAATGCGGCGACCATGTCGTGGCAGGCGGCCGGATTCCCCGGGATCTTGATGGCGGCATCGAACTGGATCTGGCGGCCGCCCCAGTAGTCGGGGCCGGCGAACTGCCCGTCCATGGACGGCTGGTCCACGTCGGACTCGCGCACCGGGGGCCGGCCCAGGCCGGTCGTCTCGATCACGTTGACGTTGGTGCCGGCGCCGATGACGACGCCGCCCAGGTCGTACTGCCAGTCCTCAAGCGGCACGGGCGGCCACCCCTCCCCTGCGTGCGCGGCGGATACTGCGGCCGACCTGGGCGCCGATGTCCGAGGCGGTGGCCCCGGTGCGGACGGCGGTGACCTGGACGGTGGTGGGGCTGGACTCGCGGACGATGACGACCGGGCGGGTGGCGCGGGCGTCCGTGAGGCCCACGCCGAACCGGGAGGCGACGTCGGCGAGGACGGGCATCGCGCTGCGCCGCTTCGACGGGCTGAGCGGCAGGTAGGCCTCCCCGCCCGTGCTGGGCTCCGCAAAACGGATGATCCCGCCGCGGGTGGCGTACATGCCGGCCCGGATCCCGCCGTCTGCATACGCCTGGTGGGCGTTGGCCTTCCGCAGGTCGGCAATGAACCGGCTGGATCGCGAGCCCAGGGAGCTCAGGATCTGGCCCTTGGCCTTGTTCGCGATGGCGATGATGACGTCCTCACCGAGCCCGGTGGCCCCGGCAACGTCGTGGATGCCGGTCTTGGACGTCTTGATCGCGGCGATGATCTGCACCAGGTCCCGCACCTGCTCGTCGGTGAGCGCACTGTTCGCGGTCTTCGCCGCGGCGTTCGCCTTGGACGCCTTGGACTTGTCCTTCACCGCGGCGGCGGCGAGCTGCTGGGCGGCCTCGTCGTTCTGCGAGGCGAGCTGGGCGGCGAGGTCGCCGTAGCCCATCCCGGCGAGCCTGGCCAAGTTGTTGGCGAACGTCTGGTTCATCTTGTTCGCGGTGCCGAGCTGACGGGTGTAGTCCGTCAGGCTGGCTTTGGCCGTCTTCTGGAGGTCGCGGAGCGCCTTGGCCATGTCGTTGATGTACTTGGTGGAGCCGGTGGCCATCTTGTGGGCGAGCTTGCGGCCCTCCTCCCCCATGGACGCCAGGGCCTGGGCGACGTCCCCGCCGACCCGATCGGCCACCTTCTCCAGGTCCTTGTTCCAGGCCCGGGTGGCACTCGCCGTGGCCTTGATGCGCTTCTCCACCGCGCCGAGATCGAAATACTCGATCTCCTTGATGGTGACCTTGCCGTTCTTCCCCTTGACCTTCACCTTGCGGGTCTTGTTGCCGCGCTGTCCGGCGTCGGAGGCGCTGAAAAGAGATCCGGTCTGCGGGTCGTAGCGCCAGTCCGTGACGGAGCCGTCGGCGTTCCAGGCGATGGACGCCGGGTCGCCGCCTAGGCGGCGCACGATCTCCTCAGTGATCGCACGGGATCGCACCCGTTTTGACCTGGCAAAAGGCACGTATCCCTCGCCCTGAGTCTCCGGCTCACCCCACACCCGCCACGACCCGGCCGGGGCGATCTGCGCGACATGGTTCTCCGCGCCGCCGGCGAAGTGGCGAATGCCGCCGCGCTGAATGCCGCCGTCGGCGTAGTAGTCGACCACGGCGCCGTCGGCGTACGAGCCGGGCCGCAGCTTGGTACGGGAGCGGGCCTCACCCGTGCTCGAGACGATGTGCCGTTCGTAAAACGTGGTGGTGATGCTGACGGACTTGTTCCGCAGGCCCGCGATCGCTGAGGCGAGCGAGGCGACGTTGGCGCGCTGGGTGCCGGTCGGAACGGTGATGACGACGTTCTTGCCCTTGGTGTCTCGGATCTTGAATCCGAGGAGCTCCAGCTGCTGGCGGGCCTCCGCCGTCGGGGCCTTCATGGTGATGGTCTTGCCGTTGGTGGAGGCGACCTTCGCCTTCACCGACTCCAGGTCAGCGATCGCGGACGCGGTCGCCGCATCGATCGTGATGGTCTTGTCCTGGAGTCCGTCCCGGCGGCCCTTCAGCTCGTCCAGGGCACTGCCCGCGGTACCGGTCTCGGCGGTGACCTTGAAACGGCCGTCCTTCAGCTCGGTGACCTTGAAACCGAGGGACTCCAGCATCGTGACGGCCTCGCCGGTGAGCGCATCCACCGTCACGCTCTTGGCGTTCGGGGTCTCCTCAATCGCGGCGATGACGGCGTCCAGGCCCGCGATGGCGTCCTCGGTCCGCATGTCGATGCGGGTCGACTTCTCGTCGGGGATGTCCAGGTAGGCGTCAGCGAGCGCCTTGGCCTGCGTCTTGGACAGGCCCATCGCGTCGGCGGCCTGGATGAATGCGGCGCGGCCGCGTTCCTGGATGCCGGACACGTACTCCCAAGACTTGCCCTGCTCCCGGGCGGCCGCGGCGGCCTCGTCCGTGTTCGCGGCCAGCTCGGAGAGGACCTTCTCGGCGTCGCGGGCCTTCTGGCTGCCGAGGTCGAGTTCCCCGTCGCGCATCTTCAGCGCGCCCGCGTGCTCCTGGACGGCCTTGGTGGTGTCGTCGATGGACTGTTCGAACGCGGACATCGCGGAGCCGGCGGCCCGGTTCACGTCATTGAGCGCCTGAATGCTCTGCCGCAGTCCGTCCGCGCTGGCCCGCTGCGCGTCCAGCTTCGCAGCCGTCTCCTGCGCGGCCGCCCCGAACATGCCCATCGACTGCGCGGCCAGCTCGGCTTCGAAGGCCTGGTCGGCGAGGGCGGACTTGTAGTCGTCCAGCTGGGCCTTCAGCTCCTTGCCGGACATGCCCTGCTTGCGCATCGCGGCCGCGATCCGCTCGAACGCCGCCGCCGCGATATCACCCTTCCCTGCCTTGACGAGGTTGGCGAGGGACTTGTCGACGGCGTCCAGGTCCTCCTTGGCCTCCTTGACCGGCGTGGAGTCCATGCCGAGCAAGCCGGTGAGGAACTGCTGCGTCTTGTCCAGATTGGAGGGCCTGGACAGGGTGCGCAGGCTCTCGGAGAGGCCGCCCAGGTCCTTGCCGAACGCGCGGGCCGCCTCCCCGGCAACCTTCCCGGTCTGCCCGAGCTTGCCCAGCGACGTGGTGAGCTTGTCGACGTCCGACGGGGCCTGCTTCCCGATCTCGGAGAGTTCCTTGAAGACGACGACGACGGCGGCGATCCCGGCGATGACGATGGATGCCCGCGCGGCCAGGCCCAGGGACAGGAACGCGGCCCGCAGGCCGGCCAGGCCACCACCGGCCGTCGCCGCGGTGGTGCCGAGGGCGGCGATCGCGGTACGGACCCGGCCCAGACCGGCGGCGAGCGCCGCCATGCCCGCCCCGGTCAGTTGGAGCAGCTTCAGGGCCGTCGCGACCTGGAGGATGATGCCGACCAACTCCGGCGGCAGCGCCGCAACCAGCCGGGCGAACGCAGTGACCAGGGTGAGCATGGTCGGCCCGGCCTCCGCGGCCGCCCGCACCAGCATCACGACAGCCTCGGAGATCGCCGAGAGCGCCTCCCGGGCGGCGGGCCCGTTCTGCCGGGCATAGGCCATGAACTCCGCGATCGGCCCGTCCTGGAAGGCGCCGCCCTCGGACAGCACCCGCAGGAAGTGGATGACGCCGTCGGTCATCTCGTCCAGCTGCCGGTCGGTGAAGTCGGCGAACCTCTCGGTCATCGCGTCGAAGCCGGGCGTGTTGATGGCGCCGCCGGCGATGGTGACCAGCCGGTCCAGCTGGGCGGACGCGGACTCGACGTGCGGGGTCAGGCGCGGGATCAGCTCGTCGAGGACGGTGATGCCCTTGGTCAGCGGGGCCATGGTGAAGCCGGACATCTCGTTTGACCAGGCGCCGAAGTTGGTCTTCAGCTGCGACAGGGCCATCGCAGCCTTCTGCGCCTCGGGGGGCAGTTCGGCAAGGATCTGCTGGTAGGCGACCTGCGCTTCGGTCGCTTCTGCGGAGGCGGCGCCGTGCTCACGGACGGCTTCCTGGTACTTCGTCTCCGCTTCGGCTACCTCGGTCAGTGGTCCGACCTGCCCGGCGAGCGCGATACCGAATGCGGCGGCCGGGACGGTGGCCGCCGCGAACGCTCCGGGCAGCGGCGCCAGGCTGGTGGACAGTCCGGCGATGAGGGGGATGGCCGCGGTGGCGATCGGCAGCAGCCCGGCCAGTCCGATATCGAGGCCGCCTCCGCTGCCGGACCCTCCCCCGAGGCTGCCGCCCAGGCCGCGCAGGGCGGATGTATCGACGTCGACCCGGAGGCGGATGCGCTGGTTGTCCTGCGCCCAGCGGACCGCGGCCGTGACGTCCCGACGCAGCTGCATCGAGTCGGTGAGCCCGATGGGGATCTCGATGCGGTGCCCCCACGCCGCCCAGCGCACCGCTGCCTCCACCTCGCGGCGTAGTTGCATGGCGTCCGTCAGCCGCAGGCTCACGGCGAGGGTCTGGCCCGCTGCGGCCGTCGTGACGGCGTCCGAGACGTCGGAGCGCAGATCGCCCGAGTCCAGGACGAGGGGGATGGAGATGCTCTGGCCCGCTGCGGCTGTCGTGACGGCGGACGTCACGTCGGAGCGCAGATGACCGGCGTCGATGTCGAGGCGGATACGGATGTCGTTGCTGGCCTCCGCGCGCAACAGGGTCAGGTTCCTGCGTAGTGCGTTGATTTCGTTGGAGGCGTTGCGGGCGTCGGTGGCCGTGTTCCGAAGAGTGCGGGCGAGCCCGGAGCCCTGCCCGGTCAGGCGTACCGACAGATTCCACTCGGACACGGGCGGGCCCCCTTTCCTGGGCTAGTGCTGGTGGGTCTTCTGGAGTTCGAGGGCGGCGGCGACGCTGGACGGGATCAGAGCGACTTTCACCCCGTGTCCCTCGTCGCCGTCGGGGACGGTCTTCTGTTTGTCGGCGATGAGCTGGCAGCCGATGCAGCGGTGGGTGGTGGCCCGGTAGGCGTCCTCGTCACCGCCCGCGTGCTCGTCCCACTCCTCCGGCCTCGTCCCGCAGTGGGGGCAGGTCTGCTTGAGGTAGTGGGCGTAGGCGAGGGCCTTGCGGCGGTCGAGACCAGTCCAGGTGCCGTCGCCGTGCCCACGGAACTGCGAATGGGGGACGCCCCATGCGTGGCAGAGCTCCATCTCGGCACGGAAGTCGGCATCATCGATCAGTCTTTTCCCAGGTCGGTCCGCTGTGTGTGCTGCACCGACCAAGCCGCCTGCCACAGGCTGCGGGCGTCGGAGGGGGTCCACGTCCGCATGAAGCGGGCGGCGGCCTCCTCCGGCATGCCGTCCAGGGACGCGGCGGCGATCAATGCGGGCATGAAGTCCTCGGCGAACTCGCTGCCGTTCTCCTCGTCCTGCTCGGACGGCGGGTGCTTCGCCAGCAGTTCCTCGAGGGCCTGCCGCTCCAGCGCCTGGAAGCGCAGCATGACGGTGTGGGCGTCGTAGGCCTTCTGCGCGGCTGTCAGCGCCGTCCTGGCGTCCTTGGCCTGCTGCTCCGCCTGCACGCGGGCGATGGCGGTGTCCGCCCCGGCGTCCTTGGGCAGGCCGGCCAGGTAGGCGTCGGCCTGCTCGGATTCCCGTCGCGCGGCCAGGTAGCGGCTGCGGATCTCGGGGTCGTCGCACAGTCGGAACACGTTGACGGGCTTCTTGACGGCGTTGAGGCGCTTCTCGAGCGCATCCCAGGTGCTGCTGCTCATGTCGGGTCCTTTGGGAAGGCCCGGCCGGGCGCGCGCGGCGCCCTTCCCAGATACACCGGGGCCCGGCCGGGGGCTTGGAGGGGGTGAAACGGCCGGGGGATCAGGGGCCGGTGGGCACGGTCTGGTTGAAGGCCGGCCGGTCCGTGATGACGAACTGGACGTTGATCTTCGCGGCCTCGTTGTCCGTGCTGTACTGCTTGGAGTTGGAGGCGACCTTGGTGGGGAAGACGTCCATGCCCTTGTTGCCGGGCGTGGTGCCCTTGCTGAAGATCACAACGAAGCCAGCGGTGCCCTTGGCGAGTTCGGTCTCCACGTCGTCGGTGACGGAGTCCTCGTAGAAGCCCAGGCTGGAATCGGCCGCACTGTCGTCACCGTCGATCTTGGGAACGAATGTGCTGGCCATGTTCGGTGTCTCGATGGGCTGGTTCTCGAGACTCCAGCCGTCGATGCTGTGGATGTGCTCGGTCCAGTCGGTACCGGCGGTGATCTCTGCCGTGGTCGGGATCAGATCGGTCGAGGCGATCGTCGGCAGGAAGTGAATCTTGGTGGTGCCCTTGCGGTTGAACCTCATGGTGGCCCCTCGCGGATGCGGGGCCGATCGTGGGGGCCCCTGCTACACGGTCTTGTGTGGCGGCCACCTGTTGTGGTGGCGTCCGCGTGGGGTCCCGCCGCGGTGCGGTGTTGCCTGAGCCCGCGGGCTCAGGCGGTGGTCAGGTTGAACCTGAACCGCTGCACATAGGTCATGATTGCAGCTTCCTGCTCGGACGTTCCCCCTGGTACCGCGCCCCACTCGACGTCCAGGGAGCGGGTCATGCAGGAGACGCCGGGCACGGTCAGCGGGTGCAGCCACATGCCGGTTGCCGGGTCGCGACCCAGGAAGATGGCGCGGGCCTTGTCTGCCATCCACTCCAGCTGGTCCTGCGTCGCGCTGGACTGCGGCTTGGTGGGGTCCGGTCCGGACACGCTGGTGAGTTGGTAGACGAGCGATCCGTCTTCGCTGCGGTCGGCGAAGGGAGCACCGGAGACGCTGGTGTCGACGGAGTACGCCAGGTAGTAGGGCGGCGCTTGCCCTGAGGTGGGGGCGCGGCCGCGGCCTACGGGCATCTTGGAGGCGATGGCGAGCGTTGCCACCACCCAGTTCGTGACCAGTCGTTTCTGAATCATGTGAACAGCTCCCCCACGGCGGCGCGCATCTGCTGGTGCAGCGTGTCCTCGATGTGACTGAGGGCGGGCTGAACGTGCGGGTAGGGCGGTTGGAAGAAGTGCCGGCCGATGGAGTCGGTCATGTCCCAGAACCCGAACTCCAGACGGCGGCCCTGGGGGGCGTTGGTGCCGATGGTGCATTCCGCGCCGTGCGGGATGCCTCTGGTGATGGCCTGCCAGGACGCCCGGTACTGGCCCGTGATGACGTTCGGGCCGGGCCGGCCGGAGGCATTCGCGCGGATGCGGGCGACACCGGTGGTGCCGACGTGCCGCATCCGTCGTTCGACCGTCTCACCGATCTGGTCGGCTGCATCCTCGAGGCGGTTGGCCAGGTCGTCCAGGTTCACGGCGTGCCTCCACGGGCAGCCTGTTTCATGTCCATCGGGGTGACGCGGACGACTTCCACGGTGGAGGCGCGGCCCGGATCCTGGCAGAACCAGATGCGGCCGAGGAGTGCCGTGTTGGCGGGGTTGTGGACGGTGACGACGGTGACGAGGTCGTCGCGGGCGGCCATCGGCGCGGTGAGCGGTGTGAAGAGGCGGGCCGGGGACATGGTCTCCTCCGTCCAGGGCAGCGTGGAGGAAGGCAGGGAGCTGATGCCGCCGGGGGCGCCGGCCGCGATGACCGCGCCGGTGCCTTCGTAGACGAGTTCGGGCTCGGGGTATTCGAGCTGTCCCGTGTCCGGGTTGAGGACGGGATCGCCGGTGACGGGCCTGACGATCCGCACGATGTCGACCATCAGGTTCGCTTGGAGCCAGACGCCGACTCCGGCGAGGGCGTTGTCGAGGCCGGCCACTACTGCTCTCCTCTGGCCCAGGCGGCGGCTTGCCGCAGCATGGCGCGGGTCAGGTCGTATTTCTGGTGGCCGAGGTCGTCGCGGTTGAGGGCGGCGTTCTCGAGCGCGGCGGGGTCGATCTGGGTGAGGAACGCGGTCACGATGTCGCCGGGGGTGTCGGCGATGCCGACGGCGACACGGGCAAGGCCTTCGAAGGCGGTCCCGTCGGGCTGCCGGGTGTGCAGGACGACCAGCGGGAGGCCGCCGGCGATGTCGTGCTGGAGGGTGTAGCCGGTGACGGTCCCGGCCGGGAGAGGGGTGCCGTCGATGATGATCGAAGCGTGGCCGGGTTGGGCGTTGATGCGGACGGCGTGCGCCTGCGGCTCCGCAGGGGTGTCGGTCACAGGGGCGCTCCGGTGCGGATGTCGGTACGGCCAATGAGGTCGAGGCGGGGAAGGAACTCGCGTACGCAGTGGACGTGTGATGTGGGGTGGGCGAGGGCGTCCTGGACGGTACGCAGCGTCCGGTCGGCCTTGTCCGGCGAGTCGTGGGATTCCCACCCGCAGCCGTTTCCGTCCCGGACCTCCACCCACTCCGTGCCCAGCTCGTCCAGCGCGGTGCGGACGGCGCCGGTGTTGGCTGCGGTGACGGCCTGCCAGGTGAGGGCGGCACGCGCCCACGCCTCCACCGGGTGGCGGGAGTTGTTGGCGTAGACGACGGTGTCCAACGGGTGGTCGCGGCGCAGCGCCTGGGTGTCGAGGCGGGCGGCGTCGGGGTCGCGGGCGGCGTCCTGTGCGTCGCGAAGGAAGGCGCGGGCGCGGCGGATGGCTTCCTGGATGCGGTTGGTGAGGTCGGCGTAGTACTGGGCGGACAGGCCGGTGATGGCGGCCTGGTGCCGGCTGGTCCAGGTGAACCGGGTCTGGCGGCGGTCGGCGTTGTCCAGCAGGGTCCAGGCGCCTTCCCGGTAGACGACGGGCAGGTCGGTGGCCGCCCACCGTTCGGCGAAGGCACCGGCGGCGCGGGCGAACGCGCCCAGGGACGTGTTGAAGGCGGCGATTGCGGCGCGCAGGCGGGGTCCGGCGCCGGAGGTGCGGCCGGGCCGGATCGCGGCGAGCGCGGCCAGCAGCCGGGTCTGTGCGCCGGTGAGGATCGCCCACGCCTGCCGGAGCCGGGACACGGCGTCGGTGATGTAGCCGAGGAGGCGTTGGCGGAGGGTGCGACGGCGGCGCCGGACGGGGGTGGTCATCGGCGTGGCCGTTCGATGAGCCGCAGCATGCCCAGGCCGTCGCTTCCGGTGGTGCCGTCGTCCGGGTCGTCG
>NZ_LIRG01000178.1 GCF_001419695.1 Streptomyces prasinopilosus | reverse complement strand
GCCGGCGGGGGCGGGGCGGCGGGTCAGCCGACAGCGCCCTCCATCTGCAGCTCGATCAGCCGGTTGAGCTCCAGCGCGTACTCCATCGGCAGTTCCTTGGCGATCGGCTCGACGAAGCCGCGCACGATCATCGCCATCGCCTCGAACTCGGACAGACCGCGGCTCATCAGGTAGAAGAGCTGGTCCTCGGAGACCTTGGAGACGGTCGCCTCGTGGCCCATGGAGACGTCGTCCTCGCGGACGTCGACGTAGGGGTAGGTGTCCGAGCGGGAGATCGTGTCCACGAGCAGCGCGTCGCACAGCACGTTGGACTTGGCGCCGGGGGCGCCCTCGCCGATCTCGATCAGGCCGCGGTAGGAGGTGCGGCCGCCGCCGCGCGCCACCGACTTGGAGACGATGTTCGACGAGGTGTTCGGGGCCATGTGGACCATCTTGGCGCCGGCGTCCTGGTGCTGGCCCTCGCCGGCGAAGGCGATGGACAGGGTCTCGCCCTTGGCGTGCTCGCCCATCAGGTAGACGGCCGGGTACTTCATCGTCACCTTGGAGCCGATGTTGCCGTCGACCCACTCCATGGTCGCGCCCTCGTAGGCGACGGCGCGCTTGGTGACCAGGTTGTAGACGTTGTTCGACCAGTTCTGGATGGTCGTGTAGCGGCAGCGGCCGCCCTTCTTGACGATGATCTCGACGACGGCGCTGTGCAGCGAGTCCGAGGTGTAGATCGGGGCGGTGCAGCCCTCGACGTAGTGGACGTAGGCGTCCTCGTCGACGATGATCAGCGTCCGCTCGAACTGGCCCATGTTCTCGGTGTTGATCCGGAAGTAGGCCTGGAGCGGGATGTCCACGTGGACGCCCTTGGGGACGTAGATGAACGATCCGCCGGACCACACGGCCGTGTTCAGCGACGCGAACTTGTTGTCGCCGACCGGGATGACGGTGCCGAAGTACTCCTGGAAGAGCTCCGGGTGCTCCTTCAGCGCGGTGTCCGTGTCCAGGAAGATGACGCCCTGCTCCTCCAGGTCCTCGCGGATCTGGTGGTAGACGACCTCGGACTCGTACTGCGCGGCGACACCGGCGACCAGGCGCTGCTTCTCCGCCTCCGGGATGCCGAGCTTGTCGTAGGTGTTCTTGATGTCCTCGGGCAGGTCCTCCCAGGAAGCGGCCTGCTTCTCGGTGGAGCGCACGAAGTACTTGATGTTGTCGAAGTCGATGCCCGACAGGTCCGAGCCCCAGTTGGGCATGGGCTTCTTGTCGAACAGGCGCAGGCCCTTGAGCCGCAGCTTCAGCATCCACTCCGGCTCGTTCTTCTTCGCGGAGATGTCTCGGACGACGTCCTCGCTCAGACCGCGCTTGGCCGCGGCGCCTGCCGCGTCGGAGTCGGCCCAGCCGAATTCGTACGTACCCAGACCCTCGAGTTCGGGGTGGGCAGTCTCCGTGGGGAGAGTCATGCGGGGTTCCTCCCGGCCGTGCTTGCGGATGCGGTTGCGTGGTGGATGCGGGGCGGAGGCGTCTCGGACTCCGCCCCGGGCTTTCTCGGGGGTTCCGAGGTCTCCGGTGGTTCCGGGGGCTCGGGGGGCGGTGGGGCCCCCGCGGCCCTCGAAGCCGTCGAGGACTTCGGGATGTAGGTGGTGCAGACGCCGTCGCCGTGGGCGATGGTCGCCAGCCGCTGGACGTGCGTGCCGAGCAGCTCGGCGAAGAACTCCGTCTCCGCCTCGCACAACTGCGGGAACCGCTCGGCGGCGTGGGCGACCGGGCAGTGGTGCTGGCACAGCTGCTCGCCCTGCTGCGGACGGGGGGCGCTGCGCGCGGTGGCAGCGTACCCGTCCGCGGTGAGCGCCCTGGCCAGGGCCTGGGCGCGCTCCTCGGGGGCCGCCGCCTCCACCGCCTCGCGGTACGGGCCGGACCGGGCGGCGATCCGGGCGCGGGCGAACGCGGCGATCGCCTCGTCCCCGCCCTCCCGCTCGCCGATCCAGCGCAGGGCGTCCACGGCCAGTTCGTCGTACGACTGGTCGAAGGCGTCCCGTCCGCAGTCGGTGAGGGCGAAGACCTTGGCCGGGCGTCCGCGCGTGCGCGCGCCGTAGACCCGGCGCTCGCGCGCCTCCACGATCCCGTCGGCGGACAGGACGTCGAGGTGCCGGCGGACGGCCGCCTGGGTCAGCCCGAGCCGCTGGGCGAGTTCGGAGACGGTCGACGGGCCGTGGTCCAGGACGGAGCGCACGACCCGGTTGCGGGTGGACCGCTCACCGGTCGCAAGTTCCTCCTGGGGAGCCTCGCCGACGTTTTTCACAACGCCATTGTTGCGTAATTCATCCGGCCCGGGCAAGCCGGGCATGATCCACCCCGGGGTGCGCTGCATCACTTAGGCAAACCTAAGGTGACCTGCGGAAACGATCTCCGATCGATCGAACCGGTGGCGCCCCGGGCCGCTTCCGGGACACTGCCGGGCAGGTCCGCACCCCCGCCGACCGGCCCTCTCGTCACCCGGGGCACCCTCGCCGCCGGTCTCGCCGGACTCGGCGTGCGGCCCGGCGAGACCCTCCTCGTGCACTCCTCGCTCAGCTCCCCGGGCCGGGTCGACGGCGGTCCGGTCACGGTCGTCGGCGCACTGCTCGACGGACCGGGCCACGACTTCGAACGGGACCGCCCCGTCGTCCGCGGCACCGTCGGGGCGGCCGGGGCACGGCTGTTCCCCCTGCCGGACGCGGTGGCCCACGCACAGCGGTGGCTGGAGCCGCACCGTCCCCGCACGGAGGAGTTCCCGAACCCGCCGGTCCGAGGTCCCCGGCCCGTCCCTAGACTCGTGACCCATGCGAAGCGAGCCCGTGGTCCAGGTGCAGGCCCTGGTGAAGCGGTACGGCACGAAGACCGCGGTGGACGGTCTCGACCTGGTGGCGCGGCAGGGCGTGACGGCCGTGCTCGGACCCAACGGGGCGGGCAAGACGACCACGGTGGAGACCTGTGAGGGATACCGGCGGCCGGACTCCGGCACGGTGCGCGTCCTGGGCCTGGACCCGGTGCGGGAGTCGGCCGCGCTCCGGCCCCGCGTCGGCGTGATGCTCCAGTCCGGCGGCGTCTACTCGGGCGCGCGGGCCGACGAGATGCTCCGGCACACGGCCAGGCTGCACGCGCACCCCCTGGACGTGGACGCGCTGATCGAGCGCCTCGGACTCGGCTCCTGCGGCCGTACGACGTACCGGCGGCTCTCCGGCGGCCAGCAGCAGCGGCTCGCGCTGGCGATGGCCGTGGTCGGGCGCCCGGAACTGGTCTTCCTGGACGAACCGACCGCCGGCCTCGACCCGCAGGCCCGCCGCGCCACCTGGGACCTCGTACGGGACCTGCGCGCCGACGGGGTCTCCGTCATCCTCACCACGCACCACATGGACGAGGCCGAACAGCTCGCCGACGACGTCGCGATCATCGACGCCGGCCGGGTGGTGGCCCAGGGCAGCCCCGAGGAGCTGTGCCGGGGCGGCGCCGAGAACACCCTGCGCTTCTCGGGCCGGCCGGGGCTGGACGTGGTCTCCCTGCTCAAGGCGCTCCCGCCCGACTTCCGGGCCGACGAGCCGGCCCCGGGCTCGTACCGGGTGGTCGGCGAGGTGGACCCGCACCTGCTCGCCACGGTCACGTCCTGGTGCGCGCAGCACGGCGTGCTGCCGGACCGGATCTCGGTCGAACGGCACACCCTGGAGGATGTCTTCCTGGAACTGACCGGCAAGGAGCTGCGTTCATGAACCCGGTGAATCCGGTGGACCCCGCACCCACCGGGGCCGGGGGAACCGGCGGGACCGGCGCCTACGCGCCGAAGCCGGGCGCGGCGCCGCTCCCCCGCATGATCGCGGCGCAGGCGGTGCTCGAGACGAAGATGCTGCTGCGCAACGGCGAGCAGCTGCTGCTCACCGTGGTCATCCCCACCCTGCTGCTGGTGCTGTTCAGCACCGTGGACATCGTGGACACCGGCGCGGGCGAGGCCGTGGACTTCCTCGCCCCCGGCGTCCTCGCGCTGGCGGTGATGTCGACGGCGTTCACCGGGCAGGCCATCGCCACCGGGTTCGAGCGCCGGTACGGGGTGCTGAAGCGGCTGGCGGCGTCGCCGCTGCCGCGCTGGGCGCTGATGACCGCGAAGACGCTGTCGGTGCTGGTCACCGAGGTGCTCCAGATCACCCTGCTGACGGTGATCGCGTTCGCGCTGGGCTGGTCGCCGCAGGGCAGCCCGTTCGCGGTGCTCCTGCTGCTGGTGCTGGGCACGGCCGCCTTCTCGGGTCTCGGTCTGCTGATGGCCGGCACCCTGAGGGCCGAGGCCACGCTCGCCGCCGCCAACCTGGTGTTCCTGCTGCTGCTCGTCGGCGGCGGGGTCGTCGTACCGCTGGAGAACTTCCCGGCCGGTGCGCAGGGCGTCCTCGGGCTGCTGCCCGTCTCGGCGCTGTCGGAGGGCCTGCGGGACGTGCTCCAGGACGGGGCGGGCCTGCCGTGGACCCAGGTCGCGATCCTCACCGCGTGGGCGGTCGCGGGGCTGGCGGCGGCGGGCCGGTTCTTCCGCTGGGAGTGACCGGGCGGCGGGACCGGGACGGAACCCCCACAGGACGGACCCTCGTGAAAGCGTGCACAAGCGGCGCCCTACGATGGGTGGCGTGCCAAATCTGACCCGCGCCGACGCCCAGGCGGCCCTGCGCAGCCCCCTCGCCTTCATCGCCGCACGCTGGACCCCGGATCCCCGGACGGTCCGGCGGGCGGTCCTCGCCGCGCTCGTCATGTCGGTGGTCATCGTGGTCACCGGCGGCGCGGTACGGCTGACCGGCTCCGGTCTGGGCTGCCCGACCTGGCCCAAATGCACCGACGACTCCCTCACCTCCACCCGCGAGATGGGGGTGCACGGTGTCATCGAGTTCGGCAACCGGCTGCTGACGTACGTGCTGTGCGCGGCCGTCGGCTGGGCGATCGTCGCCGTGCGTTCCGAGAAGCCGTTCCGGCGCAGCCTGACGCGGCTGGGCTGGGCGCAGTTCTGGATCGTGATGGGCAACGCGATCCTCGGCGGCATCGTGGTCCTGGTCGGCCTGAACCCGTACACGGTCGCGGCGCACTTCCTGCTCTCCTCCGCGCTGATCGCGGTGGCCGCCGTGATGTGGCAGCGCGTCCGCGAGGGTGACGGCGAGCCCCGGCCGCTGGTCGGCAAGCCGGTGCGGCAGCTGGTGTGGTTCCTGGTGGTGGCGTCCGTGCTGCTGATCGCGGTCGGCACGGTGGTGACCGGCGCGGGCCCGCACGCGGGCGACTCCAGCGAGGTCGCGCGGATGCCGGTGGACTCGGAGATGGTCAGCAAGCTGCACGCCGTGCTGGCGTGGGTCGTGGCGACGCTGACGTTCGCCCTGTGGTTCGTCCTCAAGGCGGTGGACGCCCCCGAGGGCCCGCTGCACCGCACCCGCGAGCTGTTCCTGATCATCCTCGCGCAGGGCGTGATCGGTTACGTCCAGTACTTCACGGACCTGCCCGAGGTCCTGGTCGGCGCCCACATGTTCGGCTCCTGCATCATGTGGATCTGGGTGGTGCGGGTCCTGCTGTCGCTGCGCGAGCGGCCGGACACTCCGGTGGCCGGTCCGCCGCCGTCACCCGGGCGGACGTCCGGGCGGCCGTCCGACGCCACCAGCACGTCGGTCGCCGGCCGCGGGTAGTCCCGGTCCGCCCTCGCGGTGAGGCCGCCGGGCGGCGGACCGGTGCCGGCGGGGCGGGGTGCCGCCGCCGGCTTCGCGGGGCCTGCCGGTGAGGCGCCGGGAGGCGCTCCCGGCCGCGGGAACGCCGTGGCGCCGGCCCGGCGTCCCCCGCCGGCCCGGTGTCCCGCCCGCGCCGGTGCCGCCCGGAGGCGCGGTTCAGCCGTTGGCCGGGCCGCCGATCTGGAGGCCCGCCATGCGGGTCCATTCGTACCGGCCGGTCCTGACCTTGGCCGCGAACTCGCCGTCGAAGTCGTCGTGGAGGGTCAGGCCCGCCCGCTCGGCCGCCTTCCGGGCGATGGGGTAGGAGTGGGCGACCAGGTCGCCCCAGCCGCCGTCCTCGCCGACGAGCACGATCCGGGCTCCGCGCTGTCCGAGGTACGCGATCTGGCCCTCGGCTCCGCCGTGGGCCGTGGCGAAGCCGCTGATCCGTTTGGCGAGCTTGGCCGCCTTCCGGTCGGCCTTGCGCTCGGCCTTCTGCGCGGCCCGCTGCTCGGAGGTCTGTTCGGAGGTCTGCCCGGCCTTCGGGTCCGACTGCTGCGTGTCTGCCATGACCAGGATGCTACCGACGGGTAGATCGAACGGCGACGGGCGGGGTCCGTGGCCTTGGCCACGGACCCCGCCCGCAGGACGCGTCGGAGGGGGCTACCGCAGGAAGGGGTCCACCGCGACGGCCACGAAGAGCAGCGACACGTAGGTGATGGACCAGTGGAACAGCCGCATCTCCTTGAGCTTGCCGCCGGTCACCTCGGCCTTGGCCCGGTTGAGCAGCGCGTGCGCCTCCCAGAGCCACCAGCCGCCCGCGGCCAGCGCGACCGCCGTGTAGAACCAGCCGGTGTAGCCGAGCGGGGTGAGCAGCAGCGACACCGCGACCATGACCCAGCTGTAGATCACGATCTGCTTGGCGACCGTCTTGTTGCCGGCGATGACCGGGAGCATCGGCACGCCCACGCGCGCGTAGTCCTCCTTCACCTTCATGGACAGCGGCCAGTAGTGCGGCGGCGTCCAGAAGAAGATGACGAGGAAGAGGACGATCGGCGCCCAGGACATCGAGTCGGTGACCGCGGACCAGCCGATCAGCACCGGCATGCAGCCCGCGATGCCGCCCCACACGATGTTCTGCGCCGTACGCCGTTTGAGGATCATCGTGTAGACGACGACGTAGAAGAGGAGCGCGCCGAGGGAGAGCCAGGCGGACAGCCAGTTGACGGCGAGGCCGAACAGCAGGGTCGACACCACGGCCAGGGTGATGCCGAAGACCAGGCACTCGCGCGGGCTGACCATGCCGGTGACCAGGGGACGCTGCGAGGTGCGGTCCATCAGGGCGTCGATGTCGCGGTCGATGTACATGTTGAGCGCGTTGGCACCGCCCGCCGACAGGTAGCCGCCGACGCAGGTCAGCAGCACCAGTCGCAGGTCGGGCACCCCCTGCTGCGCCAGGAACATCACCGGAACGGTGGTGATGAGCAGCAGCTCGATGATCCGCGGCTTGGTCAGCGCCACGAACGCCTTGACACGGGCCCCGATCGGCCGGTGACTCGGGCTCTGGCTCGTCCCGATAACCCCCGCAGGACGGGATTCAACGGCCGTCACTCGCACCCCTGACAGAGACATCCCAGCAAGCCCTCCCGTATGAAGCGGCGGTGAGGCTCGCGCGTACCACGCCACCTTAGACGTTGCCCAGACCCGGACATTCGCGGGGGTCGGGTCGTGTTGAACATGCTCGCTCACAACGCGGGTCCGGGCTCGATTGAGCATCCGGATGAGCGGCTCCGTATTCATCTGCCGAACACGAACACTTCCCAGGCAGAGGGCGGATTGCCCGGGCTCCCGGGAGTCCGCAGGACTCGGGGGAAGCACGCCCTGCGGGGGTAGGCTCGACCTCGCCGGTATGTACTCGTCCGGCATCCGAAGACATGTGGAGAGGAGCCCTGACTCAGGGTGAGCACCAAGCCGACCACCACAGACCTCGAGTGGACCGAACTGGACCAGCGGGCCGTGGACACCGCCCGCGTCCTGGCCGCCGATGCCGTACAGAAGGTCGGCAACGGCCATCCCGGTACGGCGATGAGCCTGGCGCCCGTCGCGTACACCCTCTTCCAGAAGGTGATGCGGCACGACCCCTCGGACGCCGACTGGGTCGGGCGGGACCGTTTCGTCCTGTCCGCCGGCCATTCGTCCCTGACTCTCTACACCCAGCTGTACCTGGCCGGCTTCGGCCTGGAGCTGGACGACCTGAAGGCGTTCCGCACCTGGGGTTCGAAGACGCCGGGCCACCCGGAGTACGGGCACACCACGGGCGTGGAGACGACGACCGGGCCGCTGGGCCAGGGTGTCGCCAACGCGGTCGGCATGGCGATGGCCGCCCGCTACGAGCGCGGCCTGTTCGACCCGGAGGCCGCCCCGGGCGAGTCCCCGTTCGACCACTTCGTCTACTGCGTCGCCGGTGACGGCTGCCTGCAGGAGGGCATCTCCGCGGAGGCGTCCTCGCTGGCCGGCCACCAGAAGCTCGGCAACCTGGTCCTGCTGTGGGACGACAACCACATCTCGATCGAGGGCGACACCGAGACGGCCGTCTCCGAGGACGTCGTCAAGCGGTACGAGGCCTACGGCTGGCACGTGCAGCGGGTGGCCCCGAAGGCGGACGGCGACCTGGACCCGAAGGCGATCTACGACGCCCTCCAGGAGGCCAGGAAGGTCACCGACCGGCCGTCGTTCATCGCGATGCGCTCGATCATCGCCTGGCCGGCCCCGAACGCGCAGAACACCGAAGCCGCCCACGGCTCGGCGCTCGGCGACGACGAGGTGGCCGCCACCAAGCGGGTGCTGGGCTTCGACCCGGAGCAGACCTTCGAGGTGACCGACGAGGTCATCGGCCACACCCGCGGAGCGCTGGAGCGCGGCAGGCGGGCGCGGGCCGAGTGGGAGAAGTCGTTCCAGGAGTGGCGGAGCGGCAACCCGGAGCGCGCGGCCGAGTTCGACCGGATCGCCGCCGGCGAGCTGCCCAAGGGCTGGGAGGACGCGCTTCCGGTCTTCGAGCCGGGCAAGGCGGTCGCCACGCGTGCCGCGTCCGGCAAGGTGCTGCAGGCGCTCGGCGCGGTCGTCCCGGAGCTGTGGGGCGGCTCGGCCGACCTGGCGGGCTCCAACAACACGACGATCGACAAGACGTCGTCGTTCCTCCCGGTGGGCAACCCGCTGCCCGAGGCGGACCCGTACGGCCGCACGATCCACTTCGGCATCCGCGAGCACTCCATGGCCGCGGAGATGAACGGCATCGCGCTGCACGGCAACACCCGCATCTACGGCGGCACCTTCCTGGTGTTCTCCGACTACATGCGCAACGCGGTGCGGCTGTCCGCCCTGATGCACCTGCCGGTGACGTACGTGTGGACGCACGACTCCATCGGCCTGGGTGAGGACGGTCCGACCCACCAGCCCGTGGAGCACCTGGCCTCGCTGCGCGCCATCCCCGGTCTGAACGTCGTCCGCCCCGCGGACGCCAACGAGACCGCGATCGCCTGGCGGGAGATCCTGAAGCGCTGGACGAAGGAGTTCGGCAAGGGCGCTCCGCACGGTCTGGCCCTCACCCGCCAGGGCGTGCCGGTCTACGAGCCGAACGAGGACGCCGCGCGCGGCGGCTACGTGCTGTTCGAGGCCGAGGGCGGCGCCCCGCAGGTGATCCTGATCGCCACCGGTTCCGAGGTGCACGTCGCCGTCGGCGCCCGCGAGGAGCTGCAGGCCGCCGGCGTGCCCACCCGTGTGGTGTCCATGCCGTCGGTGGAGTGGTTCGAGGAGCAGGACCAGGGGTACCGGGAGAGCGTTCTGCCGCCGGCCGTGAAGGCCCGCGTCGCCGTCGAGGCGGGCATCGGCCTCACCTGGCACAAGTACGTGGGTGACGCCGGGCGCATCGTGTCCCTGGAGCACTTCGGTGCGTCCGCCGACGGCAAGGTGCTGTTCGAGGAGTACGGCTTCACCGCCG
The DNA here is from genome assembly GCF_001419695.1 of Streptomyces prasinopilosus. GTDB lineage: Bacteria > Actinomycetota > Actinomycetes > Streptomycetales > Streptomycetaceae > Streptomyces > Streptomyces prasinopilosus. The sequence continues at coordinate 1,721 of NZ_LIRG01000178.1, read as the reverse complement.
GGAACGTGGCGTCCGTCGCCCGTGAGGCGCTCGACGCGACCACCGGTACCGCAGCAGCCCGGGCCTGACGCCCGCACACGAGACGTAGGAGATGGAATTTCCATGACAGACGCACTCAAGCGCCTTTCCGACGAAGGCGTCGCGATCTGGCTGGACGACCTGTCGCGCAAGCGGATCACGTCCGGCAACCTCGCCGAGCTGATCGACCAGCAGCACGTCGTGGGCGTCACCACCAACCCGTCGATCTTCCAGAAGGCGATCTCCGAGGGGGACGGCTACGAGGAGCAGCTCACCGACCTCGCCGCCCGCAGGGTCACGGTCGAAGAGGCCATCCGGATGATCACCACGGCGGACGTCCGCGACGCCGCCGACATCCTGCGCCCGGTCTTCGACGCCACCGACGGCCGGGACGGCCGGGTCTCCATCGAGGTCGACCCGCGCCTCGCGCACAACACGCGCTCCACCGTCGCCGAGGCCAAGCAGCTGGCCTGGCTGGTGGACCGGCCCAACACCCTGATCAAGATCCCGGCGACCGAGGCCGGCATCCCGGCGATCGCCGAGACCATCGGCCTGGGCATCAGCGTCAACGTCACGCTGATCTTCTCCCTGGAGCGGTACCGCAAGGTCATGGACGCGTTCCTGACCGGCCTGGAGAAGGCCAGGGAGCGCGGCCTGGACCTGTCGAAGATCCACTCGGTGGCGTCGTTCTTCGTCTCCCGGGTGGACACCGAGATCGACAAGCGGATCGACGCGCTCGGCACCGACGAGGCGAAGGCGCTGCGCGGCAAGGCCGCCCTCGCCAACGCGCGCCTGGCCTACCAGGCGTACGAGGAGGTCTTCGCCACCGACCGCTGGAACGCGCTGGAGCGCGAGGGCGCCAACAAGCAGCGTCCGCTGTGGGCCTCCACCGGTGTGAAGGACAAGGCGTACAAGGCCACGCTGTACGTCGACGACCTGGTGGCGCCGAACACGGTGAACACCATGCCGGAGGCGACCCTGGTGGCCACGGAGGAGTCGGGCGAGATCACCGGCAACACCGTCGCCGGCACCTACGAGCAGGCCCGTGCCGACCTCGACGCGGTCGAGGCGCTCGGCATCTCGTACGACGAGGTGGTGCAACTGCTGGAGGACGAGGGCGTCGACAAGTTCGAGGCGGCCTGGAACGACCTGCTGAAGTCGACCGAGGCGGAGCTCGCGCGCCTCGCCCCCTCGGAGGGCTGACATCTTGTCGAGCAGCAATCCGCTGCGTGACCCGGCGGACCGGCGGCTCCCGCGCATCGCGGGGCCGTCGGGTCTGGTCATCTTCGGGGTCACCGGCGATCTGTCGCGCAAGAAGCTGATGCCGGCGGTGTACGACCTCGCCAACCGGGGTCTGCTGCCGCCGGGCTTCTCGCTGGTCGGTTTCGCCCGCCGCGAGTGGGCGCACGAGGACTTCGCGCAGGAGGTCCACGACGCGGTCAAGGAGCACGCCCGCACCCCCTTCCGCGAGGAGGTCTGGCAGCAGCTCATCCAGGGCATGCGGTTCGTCCAGGGCACCTTCGACGACGACGAGTCCTTCGAGCGGCTGCGCGGCACGATCGAGGAGCTGGACAAGGCGCAGGGCACGGGCGGCAACTTCGCCTTCTACCTGTCGGTGCCGCCGCGGTCCTTCCCGGTGGTCATCCAGCAGCTGAAGAAGCACGGGCTGGCCGACCAGTCGGGCGGTTCCTGGCGGCGCGCGG
>NZ_LIRG01000177.1 GCF_001419695.1 Streptomyces prasinopilosus | reverse complement strand
GATCCGGACCGGACGGTCCGTGTCGTCGGGGTATCAACATATCTGGCGTTGATTTTTGGCACGCTGTTGAGTTCTCAAGGAACGGACGCTTCCTTCGTACCGGCCCTCGCGGGCTTTCCTCCGGGCGCTTCCCTTCGGTTGTGCGTTTCCGACTCTATCAGACCGTTTCCGGTGCGATGTCCTCGGCGGCTTTCGCCGTTTCCCGCCGTCCGGGGTTTTCCGCTTGCGCGTTTCCCTTTCCGGCGGACCCGACTCTATCAGACTCTTTCGGGCCCGATTTCCAGTCGATTGGTTTTGTCGGCAGGCTGTGGGCTTTCGCCCGTCGGCCTTTCGACGTTCACTACATTAGCCGATTCCCTCGCTCGATTCACAATCGGGCTTCATCGGTTCGGAATTCAGACATGAGGACATGACGAACCCGACCCTTTTGAGGGTGATCTTAAGTAGTGGGTTGACCGCTTCCGGCTGCAGGCGAACGCCGTACCCGGTTCAGCGGCTCGGACTACGTTACGCATCTTCCGGGGTGGAGTCAACACCGTCGGCGCAGCGGCTCAGGCTCCGGCGGACGGCTTGGCTCTCGGGCTCAGCCGGTACGCCGAGACCGTCGGGTCTCCCGCGAGGTAGAAGCGGTGCTGCCAGTCGTGGGCCTTGCTCACGCCCACCCGGGGGCCGGCCTTGATGAGTGCGGCGGGTACCGCCTCGCCCTCGGACAACAGGACCGAGGTACCTGTCAGGAGGTCCGCTCCGTTGTGCTCCGCCGTGATGCCGAGCGCCCGGCAGAAGTTCCCCGGACCCCGTGCGAGGCGTGGGGTCTCGACCTTCTCTCCCCGCCGCTCGCGCGCCAGGTCCTCCCCTTCGACGACCTTGCCCGCCCGGATGAGGACGGCCGAAGCGGTGCCGTCCGTCCCGGTGACGATGTTGGCGCACCAGTGGAGACCGTGGGACCGGTAGACGTACAGGTGTCCCGCGGGTCCGAACATGACGGCGTTGCGGGGTGTTCTGCCCCGGTAGGCGTGGGAGGCGGGGTCGGCCGCGCCGGAGTACGCCTCGGTCTCCGTGATGGTGATGCTCACGGTTCCCTCGGGCGTCTCGTGGGTGAGGACGGCCCCGAGCAGCCTGGGGGCGACCTCTTCAGCGGGGTGAGCGAGGTTCATGCTGACCGCCTTGACGTGCCGTGGGTGCAGTAGACGTGCGCATGCCCGGGCGGACCGGACGTCACACCGTTGCGGGCGGTGCGGATCCGGCGGGTGTGAGAGCCAGGGTCGTCGGGGGCGTCGGGGGACCCGGCCGCCGTCGGCCGGAGGGTGATCGGACCGTCCGGCGTGGCACGCACGGGAAGCCGGCCGAGCGGGCCGGGGGCGACCCCGAGGACGGGGCGGTCGAAGAACTCCCTGAGCAGGAGCGTACGGTCGGGGGTCGCGATCATGGCGTCCGAGAGTACTCCAGGCGGGTTCGGCCGTGGGGTGGTCGCGGGGCGTCGCGCTCGCCAGGGTGACGGACACGGAACCGGCCGGGTCCGGATCGCGTTGTTAGGGATCGAAGGTCCACATGTGGCAACGACGCGATAGAGAACGACAAGGGGAGAGACATGGCGTTCAAGAAGCTGCTCGCGAGCCTGGGAGCAGGCGGGGCTTCGGTCGAGACGGTGCTGCACGAGGTCAACGTCGTTCCGGGTGGGGTCGTCCAGGGTGAGGTGCGCATCCAGGGCGGGTCCGTGAACCAGCAGATCGAGGGTCTGTCGGTCGGTCTGCAGGCCAAGGTCGAGGTCGAGAGCGGCGACGAGGAGTACAAGCAGAACATCGAGTTCGCCACGTCACGGCTCGGTGGTGCCTTCGAGCTCGAGGCCGGTGCCGTTCACGCGGTTCCGTTCGGGCTGGAGATCCCCTGGGAGACGCCGCTCACGATGATCGACGGGCAGCCCCTGCGCGGGATGAACATCGGTGTGACCACGGAGCTGGCGATCGCGCGGGCCGTGGACTCCAGTGACCTGGACCCGATCAACGTGCACCCGCTGCCGGTGCAGAAGGCGATCCTGGACGCGTTCATCCAGCTGGGCTTCCGGTTCAAGAGTGCGGACATGGAGCGCGGCCACGTCCGGGGGACGCGTCAGCGGCTGCCGTTCTACCAGGAGATCGAGTTCTTCCCGCCGCAGCAGTACCACGGGCTGCAGCAGGTCGAGCTGACCTTCGTGGCCGACGACCAGGCGATGGACGTCGTGCTGGAGATGGACAAGAAGCCCGGTCTGTTCAGTGAGGGCAGCGACACCTTCCGGTCCTTCAAGGTGGGGCTGAACGACTACCAGGGCACCGATTGGGCCGCCTACCTCAACCAGTGGCTGTCCGAGGTCGGCAGCAAGCGGAACTGGTTCTAGGCTCGGTTCCACCGAACGTAGGCGATCAGCAGGAGGTACCGAGGTGACCGAGCTCGAGCGGCGTCCGCTCCCCCATGACTTCCACCCGCCCGTACCGTCGTTCACGGTGACGAGCAGGGAGGTCGAGGAGGGCGCGACGCTCCGGGAGGCCCAGGTGCACGCGGGCGGCAACACCTCGCCGCAGTTGCGCTGGACGGGCTTCCCGCCGGAGACCAGGAGCTTCGCCGTGACCTGCTACGACCCGGACGCCCCGACGGGCAGCGGGTTCTGGCACTGGGTGGTGTTCGACATCCCGGCCTCGGTGACCGAGCTGCCGACCGGTGCGGGCAGCGGCGGGTTCGAAGGGCTGCCCGAGGGCGCGATCCAGGCGCGCAACGACTACGGCACCAAGGACTTCGGCGGTGCGGCGCCGCCGCCCGGCGACGGACCGCACCGGTACGTGTTCACGGTGTACGCGGTGGACCAGGAGAAGCTCGGTCCGGACGCGGACGCCTCCCCGGCGGTCGTGGGCTTCAACTTGCGGTTCCACACGCTCGCGCGGGCTCAGCTGATCGGTGAGTACGAGGTGCCCGCCGGCTCCTGAGCCGATCCCGGCGTTCACGGAACGTTTGCCCGCCCCTGGTCCTGGAATTGATCAGGGGCGGGCATTTTTGTTGCCGGGGACGGGGACAACCCCCGTGAGGCGGCAGATATTGCGTTGTCCATCCCGGCGTGCCCGGCCAGAGTTGATCCCAGTCCGCCGAGGGGTGGGCCGGCGGGCGCGGAAGGTGGGCCGACATGCGGGACACGCTGGTACTGAACGCGAGCTTCGAGCCGTTGTCGACGGTGACGCTGAACCGAGCCGTCGTCCTGGTGCTCCAGGACAAGGCGGTCGTCGAGCAGGCCCACCCCGAGCTGCGGATGCGGGGGGCCGCGGTCGACATACCGGCGCCGCGGGTGATCAGGCTCTGCCAGTACGTCAGGGTGCCGTTCCGAAGACGGGCGCCGTGGTCGAGGCGGGGTGTCCTGGTGCGCGACCGGAACCGGTGCGCGTACTGCGGGCGGCGGGCCACCACCGTGGACCACGTGGTGCCGCGGTCGCACGGTGGTCAGGACACCTGGCTGAACACGGTGGCCTCGTGCGCGGAGGACAACCACCGCAAGGCGAACCGGACCCCGGAGCAGGCGGGGATGCCCCTGCTGCGGCAGCCGTTCGAGCCGACTCCGGCGGACGCGATGCTGCTGGCGCTGGGGCGGGAGGACCTGGACGCGCTGCCGGAGTGGCTGGCGCAGCCCGCGGCCTAGCACCCGTCTCCCGTACGAGTGCGGCGGGGCCCGCCTCCCCGGGGAGGCGGGCCCCGCCACGCTGCCGGCCGCGTGCCGGTGTTCGCGTGCTGTCCCGGGCGCCGGGTCAGTCGATGGAGGGCTTCTCCCGGCGCTCCGTGGCGGCGCCCGAGGTGCCGTTGCCGCCGCCGAGGTTGCCGAAGTTGCCCATGGCGCCCGAGAGGCCCTTGAGGGCGTCGCCGATCTCGCTGGGGACGATCCAGAGCTTGTTGGCGTCGCCCTCGGCGATCTTCGGGAGCATCTGGAGGTACTGGTAGGAGAGCAGCTTCTGGTCGGGGTCGCCCGCGTGGATCGCCTCGAAGACCGTCCGGACGGCCTGGGCCTCGCCCTCGGCCCTGAGGGCCGCCGCCTTGGCCTCACCCTCGGCCCGCAGGATCTGGGACTGCTTCTCGCCCTCGGCGCGCAGGATCTCGGACTGCCGGACGCCTTCGGCCTGGAGGATCGCGGCGCGCTTGTCGCGGTCGGCGCGCATCTGCTTCTCCATCGAGTCCTGGATGGAGGTGGGCGGCTCGATCGCCTTGAGTTCGACGCGGTTGACGCGGATGCCCCACTTGCCGGTGGCCTCGTCGAGGACACCGCGCAGGGCCGCGTTGATCTCCTCGCGGGAGGTCAGGGTGCGCTCGAGGTCCATGCCGCCGATGATGTTGCGCAGGGTGGTGACGGTGAGCTGCTCGATCGCCTGGATGTAGCTGGCGACCTCGTAGGTGGCGGCCCGCGCGTCGGTCACCTGGTAGTAGATGACGGTGTCGATGTTGACGACCAGGTTGTCCTGGGTGATCACCGGCTGCGGCGGGAACGGGACGACCTGTTCGCGCAGGTCGATGCGGTTGCGGATGGTGTCGATGAACGGGACGACGATGTTGAGGCCCGCGTTGAGTGTGCGGGTGTAGCGGCCGAAGCGCTCGACGATGGCCGCGCTCGCCTGCGGGATGACTTGGATCGTCTTGATCAGGGCGATGAAGACCAACACCACCAGGATGATCAGAACGATGATGACCGGTTCCATCGTCGGTTCCCCGTACCCTTCTTCGCCTCGGCGCCTTCGGAAGATCTTATGCGTGTTGAAGATCTTGCTGGTCGAGTCTGCCAGACCGGAGTGCAACTCGCTGGCCGTTCGGTCCAGTTGCCGCCCCGCGGGAGCAGGTCGTACGAGGTCGGCCGCGCAGGTCGTGCGGTCGGTCGTGCGGTCACATGACGATCGCCGTGGCCCCCTCGATCTCCACGACGTCCACTTCCTGACCGACTTCGAAGGCGTGGCCGGGGTCGAGGGCGCGTGCCGACCAGACCTCGCCGGCGAGTTTGATCCGGCCGCCGGATCCGTCCACCCGCTCCAGTACGACCGCCTGTCTGCCCTTCAGGGCGTCGATGCCGGTGGCGTGTTGGGGGCGTTGTGTGCGTTGCCGCTTCGCGACGGGCCGTACGACGGCGATGAGGGCGGTCGAGACGACCGCGAAGACCACGACCTGGAGCACGGCGCCGCCGCCGAAGATTCCGGAGACCGACGCGGCGGCGACGGCCCCCACCGCGAGCATGCCGAGTTCGGGCATCGCGGTGATCACCAGCGCGATGCCGAGTACCGCCGCGCCGATCAGCCACCAGAGCCATGCGTCGATGTCCACGGGGTCATGGTAGGACCGCGCACCCTGTCACCGACAGAGCGCCCGGGATGCGAACGGGCCTTCTCGGCCCGGTTCTTGAGGGGGCGCGTCCCGGTGCGTCCCGGAGCCGCCGGGACCGCTGCCCGGACCCTCCCCCGCGCGGGGCCGGTTCGGCCGCCGGGTTCAGGCCATCGGGAGGCCCTGTGCGGTCCAGCGGTCGCCGACCTGCTCCACGACCAGCGGGAGGCCGAAGCACAGGGAGAGGTTGCGGGAGGTGAGATCGAGTTCCAGCGGGCCGGCCGCGAGGATCTTGCCCTGACGGATCATCAGGACATGGGTGAAGCCGGGGGCGATCTCCTCGACGTGGTGCGTGACCATGACCATGGAAGGGGCGATCGGGTCGCGGGCGAGGCGGCCGAGGCGGCGCACGAGGTCCTCGCGGCCTCCGAGGTCCAGGCCGGCGGCGGGCTCGTCGAGGAGCAGCAGCTCGGGGTCGGTCATCAGCGCGCGGGCGATGAGGGTGCGCTTGCGCTCGCCCTCGGAGAGGGTGCCGAACCTGCGGTCCACGAACTCGGACATGCCCAGGCGGTCGAGGAAGGCGCGGGCGCGCTGTTCGTCGATCTCCTCGTACTCCTCCTGCCAGCCGGCGGTCATGCCGTAGGCGGCGGTCAGCACGGTCTGCAGGACCGTCTGCTTCTTGGGGAGCTTGTCGGCCATGCCGTTGCCGGCGATGCCGATGCGCGGGCGCAGTTCGAAGACGTCGGTGCCCGGGGTGCCGAGGGTCTCGCCGAGGATGGTGGCGGTGCCGGTGCTGGGGAACAGGTAGCTGGAGGCGATGTGGAGGAGTGTGGTCTTGCCCGCGCCGTTGGGACCGAGGATGACCCAGCGCTCGCCCTCCTTGACCGACCAGGACACCTGGTCCACCAGAGCCCGGCCCTCGCGGACCACGGATACGTCCTGAAGCTCCAGAACATCGCTCATGAGCGCGTTGTCTCCCCTTGCAGTGTGGCCGGGTCCCGGCTGTGTCGTACGCCTGTGATCGGTCCGCCGCCCCCGTGGGCGCAGCCCTCCATGAAATCTACGCCACCGGTCGGCCCGGGCATCCCCTCGGTCCGGTCCTTAGGGTGGGGGCATGCTCTCGGAACCGCGTTCAGGACGTCTCACCTCATGGGGAAATGCCCTTTTCTCCGGCCTTGTCTCACCTGATGACGCCGTGCTCGCCGTCGTCGGCGACGACGCGGTGCACCGGGTGGAGGGGATGCCGGGTGAGTCCGCGCCGGTGGGCCTCACGCTGGCGCTGGGCCGGCTGCGGGCGCTCGGGGTGACCGGGCTGCGGATCGCGCTGCCCGCGCCGGGGCATCCGCTGGGGCTGAGCGGGCCGCCCGAGTTCAACGCGCGGGCGCTGGAGACCGGGGAGGCGGTGGTCGGTCACGGGGCCGCCCTGGGGCTGGTGCCCCGGGTGCGGGAGGCCGGGCCGGAGGGCGATGTGCACGTGGAGGTCGTCTGGGACTGTCTGCCGGTGCGGGAGGCGCCGCCCGCCGACGTGCCCTCCCTCGGTGAGGCGGAGCGGGAGCTGGCGGAGGCGCTGCGGGAGGCGACCGAGGTGCTGTCGCGGCTGGACGTGGCCGGGTCGGGGCCGGTGGCCGAGGCCGCGATCGACGCCTACCGGGCGCGGGCGGAGTCGGGGCGCCAGGTGCTGGCGCCGGGGTATCCGCCGCGGGCGGCGCGGGTGCTGGCGCTGGCGCAGCGGGTGGGGGCGCTGGTCTCGCTGGCCGGTACGAACGGGCACGGGGGCGCGGTGAGCGCGTCGGAGATGGCGGCCCGGGGGGAGGCGCTGCGTCCGGTGGAGCGGACGGCCCGGCGGGCGCAGGTCGCCGCGTACAACTCGGTGGTGGAGGAGCGGGAGCGGGGCGTCCGGTGAGGGCCGGTCGCCGGGGACGGGGTCCCGGGCGGCCCGGCGGCGCCGGCCGGCCTCCCGTGTGGGGCCGGGAGGCCGGGGCGTCACCGGTCGGGTGACGGGCGTCAGCCGTTGACCGCCACGTTGCCGAAGGCGGGGTTGAGCAGGCCGATCACGTTGACGCTGTTGCCGGACACGTTGACCGGGACGTCGACCGGGACCTGGACGACGTTGCCCGAGAGGACGCCGGGGGAGCCCGCGGCCGTGCCGCCGGCGTGCGCGCCGTCGGTGGCGGAGGCCATGCCCGTACCGGCGGCCAGCAGTCCGCCGGCCACCATCGTCACGGCCGCTGCCTTCTTCAGGTTCTTCACTTTCCGAGCCCTCCTCGCGGTCCCCGCGGCAGGCGCCGCGGTACGTACGGGACAACGGCGGGGGCCGAAGAAGGATGCGCCGTCCGGGTGACATTCCCACGACGGTATGAATCTCAGACCGGAGGGGAACCATCCGCCCGGCGCCGGACGTCGCGGTCCCGGGTCTCCGGCGGCCGGACGTCACGGGTGCGTCCGCAGGAGAGCCGGTCGAGCACACGGGATCCGGCCGCACCCGCGAGGACTCCTCGGGCGCTCGGGCGCCCGAGGGCCCGGGCACTCAGGTGCTCAGCCCGTGGCGTACGGCCCACAGGGCGGCCTGGGTGCGGTCCGACAGGTCGAGTTTCATCAGGATGTTCGAGACGTGGGTCTTCACGGTCTTCTCGGAGAGCACGAGGGCGCGGGCGATCTCCCGGTTGGAGCGTCCGTCCGCTATGAGGCCGAGCACCTCGCGTTCCCGGTCCGTGAGCGAACCGGCGCGGCCCTGACCGGGCTGGTTCTCCTCCTGGGCCAGCAGGGCGTGGGCGACCTCGGCCTGGAGGAGGACGTGCCCGGCGTGCACGGAGCGGATGGCCCCGGCGAGCGCGTCGGGGTCGATGTCCTTGTACACGTATCCGGCGGCGCCCGCGCGCAGGGCCGGGACCACGGTGCGCTGCTCGGTGAAGCTGGTGACGATCAGCACGCGCGCGTGCCGGCCGGGTTCGCGGAGCCGGCGCAGTGCCTCCACGCCGTCCATGCCCGGCATCCTGACGTCCATCAGGATCACGTCGGGCCGCAGCTCGCCGGCGAGGGCGACTCCTTCGGCGCCGTCCGCGGCCTCGCCGACGACCTCGATGTCGTCCTGCACCTCCAGGAAGGTGCGCAGGCCCCGGCGGACCACCTGGTGGTCGTCGACCAGCAGCACCCTGATCGCGTCAGCCACCGGGGACCTCCATCTCGATCGTGGCGCCCTTGCCGGGCGCCGATTCCACGGTCAGGCCGCCGCCGACCCCGTTCGACCGGTCGCGCATGGAGACCAGCCCCAGGTGGCGTCCCGCGCGGCGGACGGTCTCCGGGTCGAAGCCCTTGCCGTCGTCGGCGACCCGCAGGACGGCGCCGTTGCCCCTGCGTTCCAGGGTGACGTCGACGTGGTCGGCCTCCGCGTGCCGCAGCGCGTTGTGCAGCGCCTCCTGCGCCACGCGCAGCACCGCCTCCTCCTGGGTGGCGGGCAGGGCGCGCACGCCGCGGGCGGTGAAGGTCACGCGCGCGCTGTGCGCCCGGTCGAGGACCTGGACCTGGGTGCGGAGGGTGGCGACGAGGCCGTCCTCGTCGAGGGCCGCGGGGCGCAGTTCGACGACCGCGGCGCGCAGTTCCTCGGCGGCCTCGGCCGCGAGCGCGGCGACCTGCTGGAGCTCCCCCTTGGCCCGGGACGGGTCGCGGTCCACGAGGCGGGCGGCCGCCTGGGCGGTGAGGCGCAAGGAGAACAGTTTCTGGCTGACGGCGTCGTGGAGCTCGTGGGCGAGGCGGGAGCGTTCCTCCGCGATCGTCAGTTCGCGGCTGCGCTCGTAGAGCCGGGCGTTGGTGAGGGCGATCGCGGCGTGCTGGGCCAGGATGCCGAGGACGTCCTCGTCGTCCTGGGTGAACCCGCAGATCCCGTCCGGCTCGGGACCGGCGCCCGGGGCCCGCGGCGGGTGGCCTCCCGCGGGCCTCAGCTTGTTGGCGAGGAAGAGCGCGCCGATGACCTCGTCGCCGTCGCGGATGGGCAGGCCCAGGAAGTCGACCAGTTCGGGGTGGGCGCTGGGCCAGCCCCCGAAACGGGGGTCCTTGCGCACGTCGGCGAGGCGCTGGGGCCCGTCCTCGCACAGCATCGCGGCGAGAACGCCGTGCTGGCGCGGAAGGGGGCCGATGGCCCTCCACTGTCCGTCGCTGACACCGTCGACGACGAACTGGGCGAAGCCCCCGTGGTCGTCGGGAACGCCGAGCGCGGCGTACTGCGCGTCGAGCAGCTCGCGCGCCGAGGCGACGATCGTCTTCAGGACGTCGCGCACCTCGAGGTGCCTGCTCATGGCCAGCAGCGCGGTGCTCACCGCGGCGAGGCCGGACGGGGGACCGTGGCTCATGTCCTCACGGTACCGGCGGGTCCCGGCGCGGCGGATCCGTCCGGTGACGGCGGTGGACCGGGACCCCGGTCGTAGGACCCCGGCCCTGCCCCGAGTACCCCGACGGCCCTCGCGGCGAGAGCCGCCGACCCTTACGGAGCGGCTTGCTCCAGCAACTCTCGGTGAGTCGCGCGGGGGTTCCATGTGAGGCCAGGCATAGGACGCACGTCACGTACGAAGGCGGATAGGAGGAAAAAGGGGGCATCTCGGCGGGGCAGATGTCCAATTTGCCCCTCATGCCCCTACCCTCGTCCACTATCCGCCTTCGTACGTCACACCTTTGCCCCGCTATTTTGCGGCCGCTAAGAATGGCTCCCGTCGCTCAGTGCCGTGGATTCCCCCCGCGGCGTTCGTGCCGGAAGAACCCCTGTCCCCCACCGGACGTCGAGCGACCTCCGCGCTAGTCGAAGAGGTCTCCCACTCATGTCGAAGAACTTCCTCAGCCGTGGTCATGTCCGTGCGTTGAACCGTCATCACAAGATCGCCGTCGCCGGTGTCGCCGCCCTCGGTGCCGCCGCCATCGGCTTCTCGGCCACGCCGAGCGGCGCCTCGACCACCACCACGAGCGAGGCGGCCCCGGTCGCGCGGATCTCGTACGGCACCGAGCCGATCGAGGACGTCAGGGGCACCATCACCGACCAGCTCGCCGCCTCCGGTGTGAAGACCGAGCTGATCGCGGCGAAGAAGCAGGCGGCCGCCGACGCCGCGGCCGAGAAGAAGGCCGCCGCGGCCGCCGCGAAGAAGAAGGCCCAGCGGGAGCGCGAGAAAGAGGAAGCGGCCAGCCGCTCCGGCGACCGCCACTGGGGCGGCGAGCGCGGCGGGGCGGGCGAGCGCGGCGGGGCAGGCGAGCGCGCCGACGAGCCCGTCCAAAAGAGCTACGCCGACAACCTCGACGGCTGGATCCGCGAGTCCCTGGACATCATGAACGAGCGGGGTATCCCGGGCTCGTACGAGGGCATCCACCGCAACATCATCCGGGAGTCCTCGGGCGACCCGAAGGCCATCAACCTGTGGGACATCAACGCGAAGAACGGCATCCCGTCCAAGGGTCTGCTGCAGGTGATCCCGCCGACGTTCGCGGCGTACCACGTCCCGGGCACGTCGAAGAACATCTACGACCCGGTCGCGAACATCACCGCCGCCTGCAACTACGCGGCCGACCGGTACGGCTCCATGGACAACGTCTACAGCGCGTACTGAGGCCGGCGCGGACCCCTCCCCGCACACCCGCACGCCGGAGGGCGGCACCCCGTGCTGACGGGTGCCGCCCTCCGGCGCGCTCACGGCGGGGCCGTCGCGGGCCACCGCCCGCGCGCCCCCGCGCCGGTCACTTGCGCATGACCTCGGGCTCGTGCCGGCGCAGGAAGCGGGCCACGAAGAAGCCGCAGACCACGCCGAGGGCGATGAGCGCGCCCATGTCCATGAGCCAGGCCCCGGCGGTGTGCTCCCACAGGGGGTCGGGGTCGCCCGGCGTCTCCGGCGGGCTGATCAGGTTGAAGTCCAGCGTGGCACCGGAGGCGGCGACCGCCCAGCGCGACGGCATCAGGAACGAGAACTGGTTGACGCCGACCGTGCCGTGCAGCGCGAACAGGCAGCCGGTGAACACGACCTGGATGATCGCGAACATCACCAGCAGCGGCATGGTCTTCTCGGCGGTCTTCACCAGCGCGGAGATGATCAGGCCGAACATCATCGAGGTGAAGCCCAGCCCCATGATCGGGATGGACAGTTCGAGCAGGGTGAAGCCGCCGAGGACCAGTCCCTCCTCGGGGAGCTCCCGGCTGGAGAACCCGATGACGCCGACCATCAGGCCCTGCAGCACGGTGATCAGGCCGAGCACGAACACCTTGGACATCAGGTACGCCGAGCGGGACAGTCCCGTCGCGCGTTCCCGCTCGTAGATGACCCGTTCCTTGATCAGCTCGCGTACGGAGTTCGCGGCGCCGGCGAAGCAGGCGCCGACCGCGAGGATCAGCAGGACCGTGGTGGCGGTGCCGTTGGGGCGGATGACGCCGGCCTGGTTGGGCGCGTTCGGCAGCAGGCCGCTGTCGGGGTTGATGAGCAGGCTGACCGCGCCCAGGACGGCGGGCAGGATCACCATCAGGGCGAGGAAGCCCTTGTCGGAGACGATCACCGAGACGTAGCGGCGCACCAGTGTGACGAACTGCGACATCCAGCCCTGCGGCTTCGGCGGCCGCAGGGCCTGCATCTGGGGGGCCGGTACGGACTGCGGGGCGACCGCGTCGATGTCCGCCGCGTACATCTGGTAGTGCTGCGAGCCCTTCCAGCGGCCCGCCCAGTCGTAGTCGCGGTAGTTCTCGAACGCGGAGAAGACGTCGGCCCAGGTGTCGTAGCCGAAGAAGTTCAGCGCCTCGTCGGGCGGGCCGAAGTAGGCGACCGAACCGCCGGGCGCCATCACCAGGAGCTTGTCGCAGATCGCCAGCTCGGCCACGGAGTGGGTGACGACGAGGACGGTGCGTCCGTCGTCGGCGAGTCCGCGCAGCAGCTGCATGACGTCGCGGTCCATGCCCGGGTCGAGGCCCGAGGTCGGCTCGTCCAGGAAGATCAGCGACGGCTTGGTGAGCAGTTCCAGCGCCACCGAGACCCGCTTGCGCTGGCCGCCCGAGAGGGACGTGACCTTCTTGTCCTTGTGGACGTCGAGCTTCAGCTCGCGCAGCACCTCGTCGATGCGGGCATTGCGCTCGGCGGCCGTGGTGTCGGCCGGGAAGCGGAGCTTGGCCGCGTACGTGAGGGCCTTCTTGACGGTCAGCTCCTTGTGCAGGATGTCGTCCTGCGGGACCAGACCGATGCGCTGGCGCAGCTCGGCGAACTGCTTGTAGAGGTTGCGGTTGTCGTAGAGGACCTCGCCCCGGTCGGCCGGCCGGTAGCCGGTGAGCGCCTTGAGCAGGGTCGACTTGCCGGAGCCGGACGGGCCGATGACCGCGATCAGCGACTTCTCCGGGACGCCGAAGGAGACGTCCTTGAGGATCTGCTTGCCGCCGTCGACCGTGACGGTCAGGTGCCGGGCGGAGAAGGACACCTCACCGGTGTCGACGAACTCCTCGAGCCGGTCGCCGACGATCCGGAACGTCGAGTGGCCGACGCCGACGATGTCGGCCGGGCCGAGCAGCTGCGTGGCGCCCTTGGCGATCGGCATGCCGTTGACGTAGGTGCCGTTGTGCGAGCCCAGGTCGCGGATCTCCATGCGGCCGTCGGGCGTCGAGTGGAACTCGGCGTGGTTGCGGGAGACCTGCAGGTCGGAGACGACCAGGTCGTTCTCCAGGGCACGGCCGATGCGCATCACGCGGCCGAGCGAGAACTGGTGGAACGTGGTCGGACTGCGGTCGCCGTACATCGGCACCGCCCCCACGGCGCCGCCGGGCCCCTGCTGCTGCGGTACGTACGGCGCGGGCCGCTGCTGCTGCGAGGGCTGCTGCTGCCGGCCGCCCTGTGCCTGGGCCTGGGCCTGCTGCTGTCCCTGCTGGACCCAGCCCGGGGCCGCCCCCTGCGCCTCCTGCGCGGCGTACGGCTGCTGCGGCCGGGCCTGCGGCGAGGCGGCCGGGGCCGCGGCGCCGGAGAGGGTCACCCGCGGTCCGTCGTTCGCGTTGCCCAGGTGCAGCGCCGTGCCGGAGCCGATCTCCAGGTGGTGGATCCGCCGGCCCTGCGTGAACGTGCCGTTGGTGCTGCCGTGGTCCTCGACGACCCAACTGCGGCCGTTGAAGCTGAGGGTGGCGTGACGCCAGGAGACCCTGGCGTCGTCCAGCACGACGTCCCCCTGTGGGTCGCGCCCCAGGGTGTACGACCTGGACGGATCGAGCGTCCAGGTCCGTCCGTTTGTTTCCAGTACGAGTTCCGGCACTCCATGCCCCACTGAGTTGTCCCCCGAATTTCCCCCGTCGCAGGGAGTCTAGGGATGTCGAACATCGGGGGGAACTATTTCAGGCTCGCCCCCGTGACCGGAAGTCGGGCCTTGCGGAGCGGGCGCCCGGTGCTCGGGCAGCCGCCGTCGACGGTGCGGAAACCGGGCCGGAGGGGGTGAACCACGCGAGGGGGACACGAGCGGCCGTCCCGTCGCGGAAGCGGATCGGAGGGCTGCCGCGGGTGGTGCCGTGAGCGCGGGCGCCGGTGCCACGCGGCACGGTGCGCGGGTGCCGTGGACGGACGCCGTGAGGCCCGCGGTCACCGCGGTGAGCTGGGCGTTCCTCGGGACGGCGGGGAAGGCGGCGCTCGGGCCGCGTCCGCCGGGCGCGGTCCCGGCGGGTTCGCCGGGACCGGTGACGGCCTCGGTGGTGGCGCCGGCGGCCGGTGGTTCGGTCGCCCCGTGCGGCGACGTGCCGGCGTTCGGGCCGTCGGGCACGGAGGCGGGGACGACCGTCGAGATCACGCCACCGGGGGTGAGTGGGGTCGGTGCGCCCCCGTCGCCGTATGTCCTCCTACGGTCCCCGCGGGCCGCGGACTCCGTGTCGTCACCGGGCACACTCGTCGTCCGCGCGGGTACGGCCGCGGCACTTTTCGTGGGGATGCCGGACGGGCCGGTGCGGGCGGGCCGCGCCGTCGTGACGATCGGCGGGGGCACGCCGGGCCGGACGGTCCGCCGG
>NZ_LIRG01000176.1 GCF_001419695.1 Streptomyces prasinopilosus | reverse complement strand
GGGCACGGGCACGGGCACGGAACAGCGTGTCCGACGAGGTGACGGCACGTACGGGAGGCGGGGCCGCTCAGGGGAAGAACGGGCCCGGCGCGTCTCCTTCCGGCCGCGGCGGGAACACGTGATCCATGACAACACGACCTGAACTGCCCGGCCTGGCCGAGTCGTACTGGATGGACACCGCACCGGGCACCCGATGGCCCCCGTCGGACACCGACACCACGGCGGACGTCGCCGTGATCGGGGCGGGCATGGCCGGCCTGAGCACCGCCTGGGAACTGGCCCGGGCCGGTCGCAAGGTGATCGTGCTGGAGGCGGACCGCGTGGCCGCCGGAGTCACCGGCTACACGACGGCCAAGCTCACCGCCGCCCACTCCCTCGTGTACGAGCGGCTGCGCCGCACCCGTGGACCGGAGGGCGCCCGCCGGTACGCCCGGTCCCAGCAGGCGGCGGTGGAACGGGTCGGCGCGGTGGCGGCCGAACTGGGCGTCGACTGCGACTTCGAGCGCTCGTCGGCCCTGACCTTCACCACCGACCCGCAGCAGCGCGCCGTGTTCGAGGCCGAGGCCGAGGCGGCCGCGGAAGCGGGACTGGACGCGTCCTTCGTGACGGAGACCGACCTCCCCCTCCCGGTGGCGGCGGCCGTGCGCATCGCGCACCAGGCGCAGTTCCACCCGCGCAAGTACCTGCTCGCCCTCGCCGACGACATCACCGCGCGGGGCGGTGTCATCCACGAGCGGACCCGGGTGACCGGCCTCACCGAGGGCAGCCCGTGCAAGGTGAGGACCGAGCGGGGCACGACGGTCACGGCGAAGGACGTCGTCGTCGCCACGCACTACCCGGTCTTCGACCGGGCGCTCCTGTTCGCGCGCCTGTCACCGAACCGGGAGCTGGTCGTCGCCGCTCCCCTGCCGGCCTCCGCCGCGCCGGAGCACATGTACATCACGGACGACATGGGCAAGCGGTCGGTGCGGACCGCTCCGCTCGACGGGGACCGGCGTCTGCTGATCGTCACGGGCGAGGGGTTCACGCCCGGCACGGGCGACGGCCACGAACGGTTCCTGCGGCTGGACGCCTGGATGCACGAGCACTTCCCGGTCGGGGACACCGCGTACCGGTGGGCCGCCCAGGACAACCGGGCCAGCGACACCGTACCGCTGGTGGGTCCGTTCCACCCCGGTGCGCGCCACGTGTACGTGGCGACCGGGTTCGGCGGCTGGGGCATGAGCAGTGGCGCCATGGCCGGGCAGCTGCTGACCTCGCTGATCACCGGTACGGAACCCGAGTGGGCGGGACTGTACGATCCGCGCCGGCTGAAGAGCACCGTCCGGGAGGGCGCGACGCTGCTGAAGCAGCAGGCGGACGTGGCCCGGCACTTCGTGGGCGACCGGCTGAAGAGCAGCCACGTGGACTCCGTCGCCGAGATCGCCCCCGGGTCGGGCGCCGTCGTGCGCGTCGAGGGGCGGCGCTGCGCCGTCTACCGCGACGAGGGCGGAACCGTGCACGCCGTGTCGGCGCGGTGCACCCATCTCGGGTGCCTGGTCTCCTTCAACGAGGCGGAGACCGCCTGGGAGTGCCCCTGCCACGGTTCGCGGTTCGGCGTCGACGGCGAGGTGCTGCACGGTCCGGCGGTGCGGCCGCTGCCCCCGCGCACCGTCTGAGCGCCCGCCGACGGCCGGGCGGCCGGGACGCCGTGAAGCGCCCCGGCCGCCCGGTCCCGGTTTGTCGCCGGCCGCTATCCCTCCCGCGGGCGCAGCGCCGACCGCCCCTCGCGCCACGCCTCCAGGAGGTGGGACGCCAGCCGGTCCTCCAGGTGGACGGTGGCGTCCGCGCCGAAGGCCACGTCCGGCTCCAGGTGCGGCTCGTCGGCGAGCAGGCCCCCGATCACCTCCCGGCGCACGACCTGTTCGTGCACGGCGTCCGCCTCCACGTGCTCCGCGTAGAAGCGCTCGGCCGCGGGACCGGCGCCGGTGCGCCGCATCGCCGCGGCGAGCCGGCGGGAGCCCGGCGACGAGGTGACCTCGACGCAGGCGAAGTGGCCGACCAGTGCTCCCCGCAGCGCCCGGTGCAGGCCGAACAGCGTCATCACGTTCACGACGGCGAGGGCGGGGGCGGGTGCCGCCTCCAGGTAGTGGCCGGGGCGCGTGTCCAGTCCCAGGTCCTCCATCAGCTCGGCGAAGAGGCGGGCGTGGATGTCCTCGGCCCGGCCGGCACCGAACTCGTCGTACTCGATGGCGACCATGCCGGCCTTGGCCCGCCCGCTCAGCCGGGGGATGACCCACGCGTGGGGGTCCGCCTCCTTGAGGTGGTAGAGGGAGCGCAGCGCGGCGTACTCCCGGATCTGCCACAGCTCCCCGTGGTGCTCCAGGTGGTGGGCGACGCTGCCGGCGTGGTCGGTGGACTCCACCAGCAGTTCGCCGATCGCCTCGTCCACGGTGCGCCCGGCGGGCACGTCGGCGCGCAGGGCGCCGAGGAAGCGCTCTTCGAGGGCCCGGCGCAGGGGCATGAGCGCGGGGTCCCACTCGCGGTCCTCCGCGACGCCGGCGAAGCCGCGGTAGTGCAGTTCGTAGAGCGCGTAGAGGGCCAGGTGCAGGTCCTCCCCGTACGGGTCGGCGGCCGCGGCCGCGGCCGCGTCGGGCGGGGCCTGCCGCGGTGAGGCGAGGGCGGCGAACAGCCCGGCCGAGAGGGGTCCCCTGGGCGCGGGCAGGGAGGCGGCGGCAGGGCCGCGGTCAGTGGTGGTCGCCGTCATGGGTGTCCTTCGTGTCCTTCGGGTCGGGTCCGCCGCCGTCCTCGCGGGGGGCGGCGCCGGGGGGTTTCCTGCGGCGGCGGTGGCTGGTGTCGCACCACGGGAGGATGCGGCTGCGGCGGCAGGTGCAGACGGCGACGACGAACCGGTCCGAGGCGGCGATCGTGCCGTCCTCCCGGACGATCTCCACCGGTCCCTCGATCAGCATCGGCCCGTTGCCGTCGACGGTCACCCGCCTGGGCCGGTCAGATGCGTTCGGCACGGACGACCACCAGTTCCTCCTTGTCCTCACCGGGGCCGATCAGGCCCTGGTCCCTCAGCCACGTCAGCCGTTCGGTCAGCACGGGACCGAAGGGCACGTAGGAGCGGTCCGCCACCGAGCAGCGCATGCCGTTGCCGGTCAGCTGCCGCAGCGTCTCCTCCACGCCGCAGAGCCCGGAGTGCACCATGAGCAGGACGCCCCGCGGGCGCAGTACGTCCCGGGCGTGCGCGCAGATCCGGTCGACGGCCTGCCGGCCGCGGTGGCCCGCGTCCCAGGCCACCGCGGCCGGGAGGC
>NZ_LIRG01000175.1 GCF_001419695.1 Streptomyces prasinopilosus | reverse complement strand
CTGCGGGAGCTGGCCGCCCAGGCCGGCGAGATCGTCCCGGTCGGCCGGGGCGGCGAGCGGCGCGCCATCGCACTGGCCAATCCCGCCCTCGGCGGACGGCCCTTCGCCACCCCCACCCTGTGGGCGGCCATCCAGTACCTGATGCCCGGCGAGGACGCCCCCGAGCACCGTCACACCCAGCACGCCTTCCGCTTCGTCGTCGAGGGCGAGGGCGTCTGGACGGTCGTCGGCCGCGACCCGGTGGCCATGCGCCGCGGCGACTTCCTCCCGCAGGCCGGCTGGAACATGCACGCCCACCACAACGCCACCTCCGAGCCGATGGCCTGGATCGACGGCCTGGACATCCCGTTCCAGTACACCAGCGAGTCCCAGTTCTTCGAGTTCGGCCGCGACGAGATCAGCGACGCCGAGCGGATCACCCCCGACCGCTCCCGCTCCGAGCGCCTCTGGGGACACCCGGGCCTGCGCCCCGTCGCCGCCGCCTCGGACGCCCCCGGCACCCCCCTCCTCGCCTACCGCTGGGAGCACACCGACCGGGCGCTCACCGACCAGCTCGCCCTGGAGGAGGAGGGCTTCGGCGGCACCGTCGAGCCCGGCCACGCCGCCGTCCGGTTCACCGACCCGTCCAACGGCACCGACGTGCTGCCCACCATCCGCGCCGAGGTGCACCGCGTGGTGCGCGGCGCCGAGACCGCCCCGGTGCGCGAGACCGGCTCGTCCGTCTACCAGGTCTTCGACGGCTCCGGCACCGTCACCGTCGGCGACACCTCCTGGTCCGTCACCCGCGGCGACCTGTTCGTCGTCCCGTCCTGGCAGCCGCTCTCCGTGCGCTCCGAGGCCGGCTCCACCGACTCCGACTCCGGCGCCCTGGACCTCTTCCGGTTCAGCGACTCCCCGATCTTCGAAGCCCTCCGGCTCGACCGCACCCACGTGGAAGGAACCACCCGCTCATGAAGCTCGCCACCCTCCGTACCGACGGCACCACCAAGGCCGTCCGGCTCGACGGTGACGTCCTGGTCGACCTCGGGTTCCCCGACGTGGGCACCCTCCTCGCGCAGGACGACTGGGCGGCACTCGCCGCCGCCCCCGCCGGTGACGCGACGACGTACCCCGCCGAGGGCGCCGACCTCGCGCCCGTGGTCCCGCAGCCGTCCAAGGTCGTCTGCGTCGGCCTCAACTACCGCAACCACATCCAGGAGATGGGCCGGGACCTGCCCGAACACCCCACCCTGTTCGCGAAGTTCGCCGACTCCCTGATCGGCGCGACGGACGACATCGTCCGCCCCGAGGAGACCGAGCAGTTCGACTGGGAGGTCGAACTCGCCGTCGTCGTCGGCAAGCAGGTCCGCCGCGCCAAGGGCGAGCAGGCCGAGCAGGCCATCGCCGGCTTCACCGTGCTCAACGACATCACCACCCGCGACTGGCAGTTCCGCACCCGCGAGTGGCTCCAGGGCAAGACCTGGGACTCCACCACCCCCGTCGGCCCGTACCTGGTGACCCCCGACGAGCTGCCCGGCGGCGTCCGCCCCGCGCTCGACGTCACGCTCACCGTGGACGACGAGGTCATGCAGTCCGACAACACCGGCGACCTGCTCTTCGACCCGGTCGCCCTGGTCGAGTACGTCTCCACCGTCATCCGCCTCAACCCCGGCGACATCATCGCCACCGGCACCCCCGGCGGCGTCGGCCACGCCCGCAAGCCCGGCCGCTACCTGCTCGGCGGCGAGAAGGTCGTCACCGAGATCCAGGGCATCGGCCGCCTGGAGAACAAGGTCGTCGAGGAGAAGCAGGCCCGATGACCCGCTCGTTCGACGACGCCCGCCGCTGGGCGGAGCTCGGCACGGACCTCGTGATCGAGGCCGTCGCCGGCTTCGACGACGAGGCCTACGACGCGCCCAGCGGCCTGCCCGGCTGGCAGCGCCGCCAGCTCGTCGCCCACGTCGCCGCCAACGCGGACGCCCTCGGCAACCTCGTGCACTGGGCGGCCACCGGCGAGGAGACCCCGATGTACGCGTCCCCCGGGGAGCGGGCCGCCGGCATCGCACGCGGCCTCGGCATGCCCGCCGCCGACCTGACCGGATGGCTGCGCCGCTCCGCCGCCGAACTCGCCGCGTCCACGGCCGGGCTCACCGAAGGCCAGTGGCGCACCCCGGTCGTCACGGCCCAGGGCCGCACGGTGCCCGCCACCGAACTGCCCTGGATGCGCTCCCGCGAGGTGTGCGTCCACGCCGTCGACCTGGACACCGGCATCACCTTCGCCGACCTGCCGGCCGATTTCCTCGGCGCCCTCTGCGACGACGTCATCGCCAAGCGCGCCCAGGCCCCCGGCCCGGCGCTGCGCCTGACGGAGACCGGCACCGGAGAGGTCCGGGAACTCCCCGGCGACGGCGAGCCCACCGTGCTCACCGGCCCGCTCGCCGAGATCACGGCCTACCTCACGGGGCGCGGGCACGCGCTCACCGCCGCCGACGGCGGCCCGGTACCCCCTCTGGGTCCCTGGCTCTGAACGACAGGGCCGGACCCCCGGCTCGGACAGGAAGTACACGATGACCCCAGCGACCCCTCCCACCGAAGGCCGACCCGACGTCCTCGTCGTCGGAGGTGGCATCGGTGGCCTCAGCACCGCCTTCGCCCTCGCCCGGGAGGGGCTGCGCATCCGCGTCCTCGAACGCGCCCCGGAGTTCGGCGAGGTCGGCGCCGGCCTCCAGATCGCACCCAACTGCACCCGCATCCTCGACGAGTACGGCCTGCTCGACGAGGCCAAGGAACTCGGTGTGGTCCCCGAGAACATGGTCATGCGCGACGCGCTCGACTCCCGCGAGCTCATCCGCCTCGACCTGGGCGACCTCGAACGCCGCTACGGCTTCCCGTACATGGTCATCCACCGCAGCGACCTGCACGCGATCTTCCTGCGGGCCTGCCGGAGGGCCGGCGTGGACCTGGTCACCGACCGGACGGTCGTCGACTACGAGAACACCGCCGGCGGCGCCCGCATCACCCTGGCCGACGGCGGCACCGAGGAGGCGCCGCTCGTCATCGCCGCCGACGGCCTGCGCTCCGTCGCCCGGCAGAAACTGGTCGGCGACGACGTCGTCAGCTCCGACTACGTGGCCTACCGGGCGGCCGTCCCGATCGAGCAGGTCCGGGACAACGGCATCGCCGAGAAGGACGTCACCGTCTACGTCGGACCCCGCTGCCACTTCGTCCAGTACGCGCTGCGCGGCGGCGACATGTTCAACCAGGTCGCCGTGTTCCAGTCGCCCAAGGCCCTCGCCGGGCAGGAGGACTGGGGCACCCCCGACGAGCTCGACGCCGCCTTCGAGGGCACCTGCGAGACCGTGGGCAAGGGCATCCCGCTGATGTGGCGGGACCGCTGGTGGCAGATGATGGACCGCGACCCGATCGACACCTGGGTGCACGGCCGCGTCGTCCTCCTCGGCGACGCCGCCCACCCGCCGCTGCAGTACATGGCCCAGGGCGCGATCATGGCGATCGAGGACGGCTGGGTCCTCTCCCGGCACGTCGCCCGGCTGCGGGCCGAGGACGCCGCACCGTCGGCCGTCGACTGGGACGCCGCGCTGGCCGCGTACGAGGCGGTCCGCGTCGAGCACTGCCGCCGGATCCTGACGACCGCCCGCGCCTGGGGCGAGCTGTGGCACCTCGACGGCACGGAGCGGCTGCAGCGCAACGCGAT
The DNA here is from genome assembly GCF_001419695.1 of Streptomyces prasinopilosus. GTDB lineage: Bacteria > Actinomycetota > Actinomycetes > Streptomycetales > Streptomycetaceae > Streptomyces > Streptomyces prasinopilosus. The sequence continues at coordinate 10,546 of NZ_LIRG01000175.1, read as the reverse complement.
CATGCGGAGCATCGACCCGGCCGAGTACGCCTTCACCGACTGGGTGTACGGGCCCACCGCGCTGTTCCCGGACGAGGAGCCGCCCATGTTCCGGCCCGTCCCGCTCGCCTCGGCCCGCATCGAGGAGGACGAGGCGTCCGCGTCCGACGCCCCGGACGCGGACGCCGGCGCCGCGCTCGCGGGCGGCACGGCCCGCTGACGGCGGCCCTCCCCACGCACCCGCCGACCGCACGGCGAAGGCCGGCCGGCCCTCACGGAGAGGGCCGGCCGGCCTTCGTCGTCCTCGTGGCGCCGGTGCCCCCACCGGTGCCCCCACCGGTGCGGGCACCGGTGGGGGCGGCGGGTCAGCCCCCGGCCGGCAGCATCAGCCGGGCCAGCAGGTCGTCCAGGGTGACCAGACCGGTCAGCCGGCCCGTGTCGTCCCGCACGACCGCGAGAGTGCCCCGGCGACGGCGCAGCACGTCGATCGCGTCGGCGACCGTCGTGGTCTGCGTCAGCTCGGGCACCGGACGGGCCAGCTCACGGGCGCTGGTGGCGCGGCCCCGGGCGCGGGCGACCAGCGCGTCCCGCGCGTGGATCGCGCCCAGGACGGTGCCGCCGTCCCGGACGAGCAACCGGGTCCGGTCGTAGGCGGTGGCCACCCGCAGCACCTCGTCGACGTCCGCGTCGCCCCCGACGGAGTCGATCTCGTCGGCCGGGATCCGCAGGGCGGAGACCGGGGTGTCGGGCTCGGTCAGCGAGCGGGTCAGCAACTGCGAGTCCGTCTTGCTGATCAGGCCGAGCCGCTCCGACTCCACCACCAGGTGGGTGAGCTGTTCCCGGTCGTGGACCGAGGCCAGCTCGTCGCGCGGGCTCACCCGGCACATCCGCACCAGCGCGTTGCTCACCACGTTCAGGACGTGGATCAGCGGCCGCACCACCTTCACCACCGCCCGGAACGACGGGGCGAGCAGCATCGCGGAACGCTCCGGGTGGGCGATCGCCCACGACTTGGGCGCCATCTCACCGACCACCATGTGCAGGAACACCACCACGGTCATCGCGAGGGCGAACGCCACGCCGTAGCTGATCGCGCTCGGCAGGCCCAGGCTGTGCAGCAGCGGGTCCAGCTCGTGCGAGATCGCCGGCTTGGACACCGAGCCCAGCCCCAGGGTGCACACCGTGATGCCCAGCTGGGCGCCGGCGAGCATCAGCGACAGTTCGCGCATGCCCGCCAGCGCGGCACCGGCACCGCGCCGCCCCTCGGACGCCGCCTTCTCCATGCGGTGCCGTTTGGCGGCGACCAGGGCGAACTCGGCCGCCACGAAGAACCCGCTGCCGATCAGCAGCAGCACGGTCACGAAGAGAGCCATCGGGAAACTCATGCGGGCTCCTCCGTCTTCCCGGTCGCCCCGGCCAGGGGCGCGCTCGGGGTGATGCGCACCCGCTCGGCCACGTGCCGGTCCAGGGTGCGCACGTCGATCACCGCGCGGCCGTCCTCGGGCAGCTCGACGGTGACCCGGTCACCCACGATGGGGAAACGGCCCAGCCGGTCCACGATCAGCCCGGCCACGGTCTCGTAGTCGTCCTCCTCGGGCAGCCGCACGCCGGTCGCCTCGGCCACCTCGTCCAGCCGGCGGCCCGCGTCCACGAGCCAGCCGTCGCCGTCGGCGACCGCCAGTTCGGAGACCTTGTCGGACTCGTCGGCGATGTCACCGACCAGCTCCTCGGCGATGTCCTCGTAGGTGACGATGCCGGCCACCCCGCCGTGCTCGTCCAGGACGACCGCGAACTCGTCGTCCTGCTCGCGCATCCGCGCGACCGCGTCCGGCAGCGGAAGCGTGTCCGGCAGCAGCAGGGGCCGCCGGGCCATCGCACCGGCGGTGGCGCCGGCCAGCGCGCCGGCGGGCACGGCCATCAGCTCGCGCACGCCCAGCACCCCCGCGACGTCGTCGGGGTGGTCCCCGAGCACGGGGTAGTTGGAGTGCCCGTGCGCCGCGATCAGGCCGACCGCCTCGTCGGCGCCGGCCTCCCCGCGGACGAAGACGGCGTCCGCGCGCGGCACCATCACCGTGTGCAGGGTCCGCTCGGAGAACTCCAGCGCGTGGTCCAGCAGGGTGGCGGTGTCCCCGGGCAGTGCCCCGTTCTCGTGGGACTCGCCGATCAGGTGGCCGAGTTCCTCCAGCGTGGCCCCGTGGTGCAGCTCCTCGACCGGCTCGATGCCGATGCGGCGCAGCAGCCGGGAGGCGGCGTTGTCGAAGATCCGCACCACCGGTCCGACGACCTTCAGATAGGCCAGGGTCGAACTCGCCAGCGCCTTCGCCAGCCGCTCGGGCACGGCGATGGCGAGGTTCTTCGGTGCCAGCTCGCCGATCACCATCTGGACGACCGTGGCCAGCACGAAGGCGAGCACGACGGAGACGCCGCTCACGGCCGCGTCCGGCAGCCCGAGACCGGACAGTGCCGGCCGCAGCAGCGCGGACACCGACGGCTCGGCGATGAAGCCGACGACCAGACCGGTGACGGTGATGCCGAGCTGGGCGCCCGACAGCATGAAGGACAGCCGCTCCAGCACCTTCAGGGCGCGGGCGGCCCTGCGGTCCCCGGCCTCGGCCTCACGGGCGAGGGCGAGCCGGTCCACGGAGACGTAGGCGAACTCCTGGGCGACGAAATAGCCGGTGCCGGCGGTGAGCACGAACACGGCGAGCAGGCCGAACAGGGCCTCTACGGCACTCATCGAACACCACCCCGCCGGGTGCCGGTTTCCACAACTGCGTGACGGGATGGTCGGGGACTGTGCCCCGGGGGGTCCGTCGATCTGGCGGACACGTGCGTGGCTCCTCGTAGATGTGCTGATGGGGTCTGTCAGCGGTCCAACGTTTGCGACGGTGGCCATGTTCCCGCAAGAGGCCGGACCGCACCCGCCGGGGCGCGGTCCGGACCGCGGCCGGGGCGGGGATCAGAGATCGAACTCGTGCGGCGGCAGTCCCAGCGCGAAGCACGCCTCGCGGACGACCGCCTGTTCGTCGCGGTCGAAGTCGCCGTCCGCGCCGCCGATGATGATGCCGATCTGGATCACGGCGCGCGCCTCGACCGGCTTCTTCCTCGCCTTGGCGACCTCCTGCAGCACGCTCACCCGGCCGAAGGCGAAGTCCGCGGCCAGCCGGTCGAGGTTCTCCTCGAAGCGACGGCGCAGGTCGTCCGCGGGGAAGTTCCGCAGGATGTCGTTGGTGGCGATGAGCTGGGCCACCCGCTGCCGCTCGGAGGGATCGGCGACCCCGTCGGCGGCGGCGACCAGAGCGCACATGGCCATGCTCGCGTCCCGGAAGGCGCCGCTCCTGAGGTCGTTTTTCCTCGCTTCGAGCTGGCTCTGCATCTGCGTCGCGGATTCCCTGATGCGGTCCCACAGGGCCATGTGCACTCCAGGTGTTCGGGGGCGGGGCGGACGGCCCCACGGCGCGCGGCGCGCGGGGCCCCGTCCGGTGTCGGCAACCATTATCTACAGCGATGTAGAAGTTAGTGGATCCGGCCCCGGGGCAGAAGGGCACACCCCGGGCGGTCCGGGGCGGCGAAGGGTGTCGCATTGGGCCGAACGGGTGGCCATGCGTAAGAATTGGCCGATGCAGACAGCCAGCGCGACCGAGGACGGAGCATGCCGGTGAACAGCCACGATGTCACCGACGAACAGTGGGAGGGGCTCGCTCAGGTCGTTCCGCTGCGGGGCCGGGACGCCTGGCCGTCCTCGGTCGGCCACCGGTCCAGGCCCGAGGCCGACACCGAGGCGCGACGCCGCTTCGTGGTCCTGCGGGTGAACGTGTTCGCGGACGCCCGCGACGTCGCGGAGACGCTGATGGCCGGGATACCGGTCCTGCTCGACCTCACCAGCGCGGAGGGCGACGTGGCCAAACGCATACTGGACTTCAGCACCGGCGTCGTCTTCGGGCTGGGCAGCGGCATGCACCGCGTCGACCGCAACGTCTTCCTGCTGACCCCGGCCGGCACCGAGGTGGCGGGCCTGATGCAGGGCGTCGGGATCCCGGGGGACGAATAGGGGCCCGTCCGCCGGGCGGCGCGGAGGGGCGGGCGCGGCCGCCTCGGGCCGATCGGTGCGGTGAGCGACGCCTCCCGGCCGCGGGGTGGCCGGCGCGGCGGTGGTACACCTGGACGGTGACCGACACACCCGGCTCGCCGCGCCCCGGCGACCCCACCGCTTCCACCGCCCCCGCCGGCCCGCCGGACGTGGCCGGACTCCAGCGCCGGCTCGCCGAGTTCGCCGCGGCACGGAACTGGCAGCCGTACCACACCCCGAAGAACCTCGTCGCCGCGCTCAGCGTGGAGGCCTCCGAACTGGTCGAGATCTTCCAGTGGCTCACCCCGGAGGAGTCGGCCCGCGTCATGGAGGACCCCGACACCGCGCACCGCGTCGGCGACGAGGTGGCCGACGTGCTCGCGTACCTGCTCCAGCTGTGCGAGGTGCTCGGCATCGACCCGCTGGCCGCACTGAACGCCAAGATCGACCGCAACGAGCGCCGCTTCCCGGTCTGAACGGGCCCGCCGCGGGCTGCCGCTCCGCGGACCGTCACCGCGCGGGCGCTCCGCGGAGGGAATCTCTCCGCTATCACTCTCCGCAGTCGACATGTCGACCGTTTTCGAATTGTTGTCCCCAGATCTCCACCTTCTTCTAGGTGTTCTGTCTCAAACGGTCTCACTCTGGGTAGTGAACAAGGAAGTTGGGCGGACGCGTGGGCAGCGCGTCGGACAGACAGGGGCGGCGCATGGACGCTGTGCGGCTCATAGAAGCGAGCAGACGAGCCCTCACCACCGCCGGCGGCCTGCCGGAACTCTCGGCCGAGGTGTGGCAGGCGCAGGCACTCGCGCAGGCGATCGGCAGCCGCCTCGCGGTCACCGGCCCGCCCGAACTGCGCGGCGAGGCCCTGGGGCTGACCGAGCTGGCGGGCCGCGGCTGCGGCGTGCTGGACACCCCGCGGCTCGGCGCGGGCGAACTGCGCGCGGCCCTGCTCACCGACCTGGGTGACGCCCGGCAGGTCCTGCTGCATCTGGGCGGACTCCTCGGCGAGGTCGGCATCGCCCTGGTCGGCATGGCCTCCGCGGCGGAGGACGAGGCCTCGTACTGGCAGTGCGTGGAGGCCATCGACGCGGCCGACGAGTCCCGCGACCGCGTCCTGGAGATGCTCCGCAAACTGGCCGACCGCGACCGGGCCCTCGCGGAACGCGAGGCGGGCTAGTGACCTGAGCCGGAGATTCCTCGGCAGGAGGCGGCGGCTCCGTCGAGGATCCCGTCGGCGCTCTTCGTCCGGACGAAGGGCCGCGGGTGCTCGTTCCAGTCCGCGAGCCAGGACCGGATGTCGCGTTCGAGGGCCTGGACGGAGCGGTGGGCGCCTCGCCCGGGCTTCTCCCCAAGGTGCCCGGCGCACCACCGCTTCCCGGGCCCGGTGGCGGGGGACGGAACGCCTCCGCCGCGCCTCGTCCGTTCCCTGCCCGTACCGTTCAGGCGTGCGCGTGCGCAGCAAGGCCACGCGCACGCGGTAGAAAGGGAATTGATGAAACGTCACATAAGACGGGGAGGGCTTCCGGCCGCCGCTCTCCTGCCGGTACTCGCTCTGGCCGTGGCCTGCTCCGGCACCGGGGAGCCGGCCGGTGCGGGCGAGGACGCCGGAAGAACCCCGGCGGCGTCGGAAGCGGGGGACCGCTCCGCGCCGCTCACCGCCGGCGGGCTCAAGGCCGCACTGCTCACCGAGGCCGAGGCCGAGGCGGCGGGCTTCACCGTCACGGGTGGTGGTGCGCGTACCGGTGCCGCCGCGGACGACGCCGACGGGGACGCGACCGAGCCGGCCGCCTGTGCGGCTCTGCGGAAGGTGCGCAGCGAGGAGGCGCCCGGTCGTGGGGAGTCGGCCGCCGCCTGGTCGATGATGTACGGGAGGGACGGCGCCGGGGCGCTCCGGAAGACCGTGCTCACCAGCTACCCGGCAAAGACCGCCCGCTCCCGTGTCGCCGAGCTGCGCCGCGCCGTGGACAGCTGCGACAGGTTCTCGGTACGGAACCCCTACGGCGCCGCCTCCTTCACGACCGAAACGCTCCCGGTACCGGACCTCGGCGAGGAGGTCGTGCGATACCGCCTGCTGGGCCGTACGCAGACCACGGCCGGAGACAAGGGGTACGCCTACTCCCTGGTGACCGCCGTACGCGTGGGCGGTGTCATCGCGACCGTGGAGACCTCCGAACTCCTCGGGCCGCTCCCTCCCGCCCGACTGGCGGAGTTCGAACCGGAGCCGGGGCCCGACGAACCGATGATCGCTGCTCTCGTCGAGAAGGTGAGCGGGTCCGCGGGCGGGTGACGGGCGCCGCCGGTGCCCCGGAGGGTGCCGGGCGCCGCCCGGGACGGTGCCGGCTCAGGAGGACGAGCCGTGAACGGGTCGGCGGGCGTGCGAAGGAACGGCCGAGGATCTCCGGCTCGGGACATCGGGCAGGCCACGGGCACACCAGGGGTGCGGCGCACGAGCACGGGGAGGCGCGACACGGGCACGGGGGACCGATCGGGCCCTGCCGTGTCCGAGCAGGCAGGATGGGGGTATGGACCTCCGTATCTTCACCGAGCCCCAGCAGGGGGCCACCTACGACACCTTGCTCACCGTCGCCAAGGCCACCGAGGACCTCGGCTTCGACGCCTTCTTCCGCTCCGACCACTACCTCAAGATGGGCTCCGTGGACGGCCTGCCCGGCCCCACCGACGCCTGGATCACCCTCGCCGGACTCGCCCGCGAGACCCAGCGCATCCGGCTCGGCACCCTGATGACCGCGGGCACCTTCCGCCTCCCCGGCGTCCTCGCCATCCAGGTCGCCCAAGTGGACCAGATGTCCGGCGGCCGCGTCGAACTCGGCCTGGGGTCGGGCTGGTTCGAGGAGGAGCACAAGGCGTACGGCATCCCCTTCCCGAAGGAGAAGATGGCGCGCCTGGAGGAGCAGCTGGAGATCGTCACCGGCCTGTGGGCGACGGAGACCGGGCAGACCTACGACTTCCACGGCACCTACTACGACCTCACGAAGTCGCCGGCGCTCCCCAAGCCGGCCCAGGCCAAGGTCCCGGTGCTCGTCGGTGGCCACGGCGCCGTCCGCACCCCCCGGCTCGCCGCGCGGTACGCGGACGAGTTCAACATGCCGTTCGCCTCCCTGGAGGACAGCGAGCGCCAGTTCGGCCGGGTGCGCGCCGCCGCCCAGGAGGCCGGCCGCGACCCGGACGACCTCGTGTACTCCAACGCGCTGGTCGCCTGTGTCGGCAAGGATGAGCAGGAGGTCGCCCGCCGGGCCGCCGCGATCGGCCGCGAGCCCGACGAACTGCGGGCCAACGGGCTGGCGGGCACCCCCGCCGAGGTCGTCGACAAGATCGGCCGCTACGCGGAGATCGGCGCCCGGCGCATCTACCTCCAGATCCTCGACCTGTCCGACCTCGACCACCTGGAACTGATCTCCTCCCAGGTCCAGTCCCAGCTCGGCTAGCGTCTTTGGCCGTGCGGGCGGACGACCCGCACGGCCCGCCGGCCTTCTGGCAACCGGCTGAGCCGACGACCGTGACAGCTCTTCCCGGACTGCGCGGACGCCGCTGCCGACCTGCTGCGCCTGCGAGCCGGTGAGCACGTCCCGACACAGACGCTGGTGCCCCCGACTGCGTACCCATCACAGGGACGCCGCGACTGTCAGGGCTCCTCTCCGAGAGTCCTGTCTGACCTGCTGTCACTACTCCCCGCATCTCGGGGGAACCTCATCGAGCTTTTCAGGATGCCTTCCCACGTCAGGGTGGAACGGCAAACCGCCGACTGACCCCTCAGCTTGGGAAGCGACGGCGCCCGGGTGGGGGCCATGGCTCTGACCAGCGTGGACAGCGGGACCCTGAGGTGGTCGTGTGGGTCGGATCGCACCGCTGCCGACCGTGGATTCCCGCCCTTACGGGCACGCGGCGGGCAGAGGGTCCCGGAAAGGGCGGAGGTCGGCGCCACCGGGGGCGACTCCGCACGGTCCCTCCATCCGCAGATCAGCTGTTGAAGCGGCGTTGCTGCTGCACAGGCCCACCAGCCTCCGTGCCGGATCCCCTCGTCATCCGCTCAGAGTCCTGTGCACCTTGCCAGGCGCTATGCCATATTCAATGGCATACTCGACGCATGGCTGATGACGACGTTGAGTTCCCACCCGGCGATGGCCCCACCAGCGGTATCTCCGTCACCCTGACCGCCGGAACTCTGCACGCGATCCGTGAGCGGGTCGGCAAGCGGGGAGTTTCGGCCTACTTGGAGAAGGCGGCCCAGCGCCAGATCGAGCGCGACAACCTGGACGAGCTGATCGCAGACTTCGACAAGGTGCACGGCCCGGCCGACCCCGCAGCCGTGGCGGCCAAGCGTGCCCGGCTGACCGGAGGCGCCTCGAACGCCGGGGCGGCCGCGTGAGCGGTGCCCTGGTCCTGGACAGCGAGGGCCTGGCGAAGGCCGTACAGCGTGATCGGGAGATCCATGAGTGGCTGACGGCTGCTCGCGACGCGGACCTGCCAGTGATCACCTCGGCCGCCGTGCTGGTCGAGGTGATCCACCCGAAGATCAACGACGCCGCGCTGAAGTGGACCCTGTCCCGCCTGAGTGTCGAGCCGGTAACCCAGACCCTCGCGCACTGCGCTGCCGCTTTGCTGCGTGCAGCGGGGCTGCGCGGCCACAAGTACGCCATCGACGCCATGCTGTGCGCGACGGCCCTGCAGCATCCCGGCCCGGTGACGATCCTGACTTCGGACGTGGAAGACATCGGGCTGCTCACCGCCGAGCATCCGCGCCTGAGCGCGGAGAAGGTCTGAGCCGAGGCTCCAGAACAGACCCTCACGACGAAGAGCCGGCCGCTGCCCCGATGATCAGTGCTCTGAGGGGAGGCGCAGTACGGCGACAAGCTCGGGCCGCCTACGGGTGAGGGCCGGGCTGACCTGTGGTCATGTGATCGAGACGTGGGCGCCCGCGAGCCAGAGGTTCAGGTGGTCGTCGTCGAACGTGATCCGGTCGGCTTGGACAGTGACCGCTCGTCGAAGGACGTCATCGTCGTCCGGGTCCTGGTGGTAGTCGGTGAACGTCAGACGGAACGCTGTGCGCACGCTGAAATCCCCCATGGGGGCCATCCCGGCGCGATCGTTGCGGACGCGGAAGATCGTTTCTCGCCCTTGCCCGCCGCACACGGCGCCCCGGACCGGCAACCGGTGGATCGGCGGCGACCGGAGCTTCCCGTACGGCCGGCCGCCCGCCGACCCGGTGGGCCCCGCTGTTGTTGCAGGATAAACAACTGCCGGCACGGCCCGGTGCCACCCATACTCGGTCACGTGTTCCTGACGATCTCCACCACCGGCGACCGGACCGACCCCGCTACCGACCTGGGCTTCCTCCTGCATAAGCATCCCGAGAACCCCTTCTCGGCCGAGCTGTCCTACGGCACCGCGCACGTCCTCTACCCCGAGGCGGACGCCGAGCGCTGCACGGCGGCGCTGCTGCTGGAGGTGGACGCGGTGGCACTGGTCCGGCGCGGCAAGGGCAAGGGGCGCGGCGGTGCCCCCGACGCCGCCCTCGCCCAGTACGTCAACGACCGCCCGTATGCGGCGTCCTCGCTGCTCGCCGTGGCGCTCGGCGGCGTCTTCTCCAGTGCGATGCGCGGCGTGTGCAAGGCCCGCCCGGAGCTGCCGGGGCGGCCGCTGCCGCTGCGCATCGAGATACCCGCGCTGCCCGCGCGCGGCGGCCCCGCCCTGGTCGGGCGGCTCTTCGAGCCGCTCGGCTGGACGGTCACGGCCGACCCGGTGGCCCTGGACACCGAGTTCCCGGAGTGGGGCGACTCGCGGTACGTGCGCCTCGTCCTGGAGGCGGACACCCTCACCCTCGCCCAGGCCCTGCGCCACCTCTACGTGCTGCTCCCCGTCCTCGACGACGCCAAGCACTACTGGGTCTCCTCCGACGAGGTGGACAAGCTGCTGCGGGCCGGCGAGGGCTGGCTGCCCGGCCACCCGGAGCAGAAGCTGATCACCAGCCGTTACCTCACCCGCCGCTGGTCGCTGACCCGTCAGGCGCTGGAACGGCTCGAACTGGTCCGGCTGGCCGAGGCGGACGACAGCGACGTCGAGGAGATCGACAACGCGGTGGGGGAGGAGACCGAGGCCGAGGAGAAGCCGACCCCGCTCGCCGTGCGGCGCCGGGAGGCGATCATCGCCGCGCTCGGTGCCTCCGGTGCCGCCCGCGTGCTCGACCTCGGCTGCGGACAGGGCCAGTTGGTGCAGGAACTGCTGCGGAACCCCGCTTTCACCGAGATCGTCGGCGTCGACGTGTCCCTGCGCGCGCTCACCATCGCCTCCCGGCGGCTCAAGCTGGACCGCATGGGGGAGCGGCAGGCGTCCCGGGTGAAGCTCCTCCAGGGTTCGCTGTCGTACACCGACAAGCGGCTCAAGGGGTATGACGCGGCCGTGCTCAGCGAGGTGATCGAGCACCTCGACCCGCCGAGGCTGCCCGCCCTGGAGTACGCCGTGTTCGGCGCGGCCCGCCCC
>NZ_LIRG01000174.1 GCF_001419695.1 Streptomyces prasinopilosus | reverse complement strand
GTCTTCCGTCTCTCCGCCCCCCGGCCGGAAACCGCCCGTCCCGTCACCGGGGGACCACGCGGCCGTACGCGTGCGGCGAGCGCCGTCAGTCCGGCCAGACCCCGGTCCGCAGCAGCGTCTCGATCGTCGCCGTGTACGGGGCGATGTCCAGGCCCTGGCCGTCCAGCCAGGCGTCCGAGTAGTACTTGTCGAGGTAGCGGTCCCCCGGGTCGCACAGCAGCGTCACCACACTCCCCTGCCGCCCCTCCGCCACCATCTCCGCGACGATCTTCAGCGCGCTCCACAGCCCGGTGCCGGTGGAGCCGCCCGCCTTGCGGCCGATCTCCCGCTCCAGGAAGCGCACGGCGGCGACGGCGGCCGCGTCGGGGACCTTCATCATCCGGTCGATCGCGCCGGGCACGAAGCTCGGTTCCATCCGGGGCCGGCCGATGCCCTCGATGCGGGAGCCCCGGTCGCAGGTGACGTCCGGATCACCGGTGGTCCAGCCCTCGAAGAAGCACGAGTTCTCGGGGTCGGCGACGCAGACGCGGGTGTCGTACTGCATGTAGTGGACGTAGCGGGCGAAGGTCGCCGAGGTGCCGCCGGTGCCGGCCGTGGCGACGATCCAGGCGGGTTCCGGATGGGGCTCCAGCCGCAGCTGGCGGAAGGTGGATTCGGCGATGTTGTTGTTCCCCCGCCAGTCCGTGGCGCGTTCGGCGTAGGTGAACTGGTCCATGTAGTGGCCGCCGGTCTCCGCCGCGAGGGCGACCGACGCCTCGTACAGGGTGCGCGGGTCGTCCACGAAGTGGCACCGTCCTCCGTGGAACTCGATCAGGCGGCACTTCTCGGCGCTCGTCGTGCGCGGCATGACGGCGACGAAGGGCACCCCGATCAGCTTGGCGAAGTACGCCTCGGACACGGCGGTCGAGCCGCTGGAGGCCTCGATCACCGGGCGGCCCGGACGGATCCAGCCATTGCACAGTCCGTAGAGGAAGAGCGAGCGGGCGAGCCGGTGCTTGAGGCTGCCGGTCGGGTGCGTCGACTCGTCCTTGAGGTAGAGGTGCACGCCCCACCGCTCGGGCAACGGGAAGCGCAGCAGGTGGGTGTCGGCCGACCGGTTGGCGTCGGCCTGGACCCTGCGCACGGCTTCTTTCAGCCAGTCGCGGTAGCCGGGGTCGCTGCGGTCGGCGTCGAGGGTGGCGCCCTCCAGGGCTTGCCGGGGCTGCGGGGACTGCTGGGATGTGCTCACGACGGGGCTCCTCACACTGCGCGCGCCGACGGCGTCCCGCGCGGCCGGCACCCCGATCATAGAACCCCGCACATCACCCCCCACCTGCATAAACGTGCCTTTGGGAGGCTCAAAGGAAGCCCTGGGGGCCGGTTCGGCACCCCCTTCCGGAATCCGGGGCGCCGCCGTGGGGGGCGCATTCGCGCGAGTGCTTCGGACGCCCCCGGAAGGGGAACGTGCGTACTGGTGCTCAGCGGCGTGGGCGGGCAGACTTCCCGCGGAGCAAGGTCCCGGACGGGAGCACACCGGAGCAGGACGGGGGCCGGCCCGCGGAGCACGGTCCGGCACACCGACGCGCACAAGGGGGCGAGTGGCATGGCCGAGCTGGAGTTCACGGCCAGGGGCGTGCGGATCGGCAGGCGGCTGCGGTCGCTCACCCGGGCCGGGCAGGTCCGGATCAGCGACGGCAGGCTCGAGCTGCTCACCAGCTACGGAAGCGAGATCGACAGCGCGCCGGTGCAGGCCGTGCGCGCCTCCCGGCCCTGGTTCGTCCCGGGGGGCCGCGCCCTGGCCGACCTCAACGGCCACCGGTACCTGCTGACCCTGGGCGACCACGACCCGGCGCCGGGCGAGCCGGGCCCGCCCGCGGCGCGCCGTTTCGTCGAGGCCGTACGCCGGGCATCGGGGCGCGGCGCCTGACATGCCCGCGAGTTGCGCCGCCCCAGGCCCTGCGTCACGCTGTTCTCACGTCACTCTGGGTTTACCGGCGATAACGCTGCGAACCAGCCCGCCGGCCACGACAGCAGGCGGCCACGTCACGCGGGCACCCTGCTGGATCCGTACTCCGTGTTCTTCCGGACGCCCGTCCGGGCCTGACACCGGGGAGTCGCAGCTGTGATCACTCACCCAAGCAGACACTGCACGGTGGAGCTCCAGGCTCTGCCGTCGCGGATCGGACAGGTCCGCAGAATCGTATCTGCGCAATTGCGCTACTGGCACATGGACACCTTGATAGACCGTGCCTCACTCGGTGTCACCGAGCTGTTGTCCAACGTCCACCGGCACGCGCAACCCGACAAGATCTGCACGGTCGAGCTGGAGGTGCTGCTCGACCGGCTCAAGGTCTCGGTGCGCGACCACGACCCGCGGCTGCCGGTCGTCGGGGACGCGGCTCCGCTCGCCACGTGCGGGCGCGGGCTCGCGATGGTGGCCGCGATGAGCGAGAGCTGGGGCGCCCTGCCCGACGGCGAGGCCGGCAAGATCGTGTGGTTCACTCTGCCGACGCCGTCCGTGGCTCCCGTCGCGGACTGGGACCGCTATCCGAGGATCGTCGCCGGTGAGCACGCCCTGCACCGGTTCGCGGAGGTCACGCTCGTCGAGCACGCCGTCGAGGACCGCCGGTCCGAACCCGCTCCCGCCCGGTCCGCCGTCGTCGGCTGACCGGGCGGTGCCCGTTTCCCCCGCACGGCGCCCCGCCCGGTGACCCCGGCCCGGCCGACGCCTGGGAGGGACCCGTTCGCGGGCGGGTGCGCGGACGTCGCCGGGGCCGGCGCCCGGGACGTGACGGTCCGTCCGCGTGCCGAACGTGACGGTCCGTCCGCCCTCTGCGGCGCACGGCCCGGTGCGGGTGCCACGCGGTCCGCACCGCACCGCCCCCGAGGACCGCGCCTCCGGTACCGGTGTCCGGTACCGGCCGGATGCGGGCCCGTGCTCCTTCCCCGTGTCGTGCCGGCGCCGCCTCTGCCGCCCCGGGCAAACTCCCGAGGGCGGGACCGGGCTCGCCCCGGGGCCCGTGGGACGGCCCGGGGCGAGCCCGTCCCGCTCCGGCGGCCGGGCCTCAGGTGTCAGGTGGAGGCCTGGGAGTTGTCCTTCATCGCTCCCCAGCCGTGCCAGCGTTCGACCTCGATCCAGGCGCTGACCCGCGCCCGCTCCCGGTCCGGGTACGGCTTGCCGGTGTAGTGCCGGGAGATGCGGTCGATGTCGGCCAGGCCCTCGTCGTCGTTCAGCTCGACGGCGCGGCCGATGAGGGTGACGTGGGTGTACCAGTCGTCGTCGGCCAGCACCGTGAGGGTGACGCGCGGGTCGCGGCGCAGGTGCTTCAGGCGCACCCGTCCCTCGTCCAGGCTGATCAGCACGCGGCCGTCCTCCCACACGTACCAGGTGGGCGTGGAGACGGGCGTGCCGTCGGAGCGCAGGGTGGCCATGACACAGGGGTTGGCGCGGCCCAGCAGGGCGTCGGCCTCGGGGGGCAGCGGGGGCTTGGACATACGGTCTCCTCGAAGGGTCTTCGGACAGGTCCCCGGACGTCGTCGCGTACGGGTGCTCGGGAGGGAGCCCTGCGGCCGCCGGGGGCGCGGGCGGCCGGGGCGGCCGTTCAGGCGGGGGGTTCGTCGAAGCTGGCGTAGTAGGCGGCTGCCATGTCCTCGTCGCCGTGGCCGCGGCCGGCGACGCGTTCCAGGCGTTCGGCACCGGCCGCGGCCACGTCCAGGCGCACACCGTGCTGTTCGCCGGCCCGGACGATCAGACGGGCGTCCTTGGCGGCGGTGTTCACGGCGAACTGGGCGGGGGCCAGGGGCCCGTCGAGGATCAGCCCCGCCTTGGCCCGCAGGTAGCCCATGTCGAGCGGGCCGCCCTCGATGAGGCCGAGGAAGGCGTCGGGCTCCACGTCCAGCGCCTCGGCCAGGGCGAGGGTCTCGCCCACCGCCGACGTGACCGCGAGGACCCAGCTGTTGGCCACCAGTTTGAGGCGGGTGGCGCTGCCGGCCGCTCCGTCCTCCCCGGTCCACACGGTGCGGGCGCCGACGGCGTCGAACACCGGCGTCACCGTGTCCCTGCCCTCCGCCGGTCCGGCGGCGAGCACGGTCAGCTGTCCGGCCTCGGCCGGCTGACGGGTGCCCAGCACCGGGGCGTCGTAGAAGAGCAGGCCGTGCCCGCGCGCGAAGCCGGCCAGCTCGGCGACCCCCTCGAGACCGGCGGTGGTGGACTGCGCCCAGACGCCTCCGCGCCGCAGCGCGGGCGCGGCCAGCCGCATCGTCTCCAGGGTGGCGGGACCGTCGTGCAGCACGGTCAGGACGACGTCGGCGGACTCGACCGCCTCGGCGGGGGTGCCGGCGACGTGCGCGCCGTCGGCCGCGAGCGGGCCGGCCTTGGCGCGGGTGCGGTTCCAGGCGCGGACGGTGTGGCCGGCGCGGAGGAGGCTGCGCGCCATCGCCGCACCCATGATGCCGGTGCCCAGGACGCTCACGGTGAGCTTGTCGGTCATGACCTCGGCCTTCCGTCGGTCGGTCCGGGACGCCCCCGGGCCCGTTCGCCCGCCCGTGCCCGCGGCCCGCGGACACGGTCCTCGCCTTCCACCCGTTCGCCCGGCCCGTACGGGGGCGTACGGCCCGTCTCCCCGGTTCTCCGGCGCCCGCGCGGGCGCCGCGCGGGCGGGCCCGTCCGTACGTCGTGGTCCCGTACGTCGTGGTCCCGTACGTCGTGGTCATTGTGCGACGGCCGGCACGGTGTGCGCCTGTCGGCGCGGGCGTCCGCCGCCCCGTCCGCCCGCTACGCCAGGGTCCCCAGCGGGTCGTCCAGGACCGGCTGCCAGGCGAGTTCGGCGGCGCCGGCCAGGCTGTTGTGGGCCAGCGTGCACGCCAGTATGGGGACGCCGCCGCTGCGGCCCCACAGACTGCGGTCGGCGACGACGGCGCGCAGCCGGCCGGGGGCGGCGTCCAGGAGGGTGCCGTGCAGTCCGCCGAGGATGATCCTGTCCGGGTTGAGGATGTTCACCAGGCCGGCGAGGCCCAGCCCCAGCCGGTCGACCAGGGCGGTGACGGCGGAGCGGACGGCGGGGTCGTCGTAGTGCTCGCGGATCAGCGTGTCGGCCTGTTTCAGGAGGGACACCTCGGGGCCGGGTTCGCGGCCGGCCGCGGTGAGGAGGGCCAGCGGGTCCGCCTCCACGTCCAGGCAGCCCCGGCTGCCGCAGTGGCAGGGGCGGCCGCCGGGGTTGACGGGGACGTGGCCGACCTCCAGTGCGAGGCCGGAACTGCCGGTGTGCAGGCGGCCGTCGAGCACCAGCGCGCCGCCGACACCCCGGTGGCCGGTGGCCACGCACAGCAGGTCGCGCGCGCCGCGCCCGGCGCCGTGCCGGTGTTCGGCGAGGGCGGCGAGGTTGATGTCGTTGCCCGCGAACGCCGGGCCGTCGAGGCCGGCGGCGCGCACCTGCTCGGCGAAGATCTCCCGGACCGGGGCGCCCGCGGGCCACGCCAGGTGCATCGGGTTGAGGGCCAGCCCTTCGGGTTCGGCCATCGCGGACGGTACGGCGAGGCCCGCTCCGACACATCGGCGTCCGGTCTCCCGGAGCAGGTCGGCGCCGGCCGCGACGACGGAGGCGAGCACCTTCGCCGGGTCGGCGTCGACGGCCTCGCATCCGGGGGCGGTGGCGACGATCCGGCCGCCGAGGCCGACCAGGGCGGCGCGGAAGCCGTCGGCGTGCACCTGTGCGGCCAGTGCCACCGGTCCGTCCTCGGCGATCGAGAGCCGGTGCGAGGGGCGGCCCTGCGAGCCGGCTGCCGCGCCGGGCCGGGCGTCGACCCGGATCAGGCCGAGCGCCTCGAGTTCGGCGGCGACCGCGCCGGCCGTCGCCCGCGTCACGCCCAGTTCCGCGGTGAGCACCGCGCGGGTCGGCGCACGCCCGGTGTGCACGAGTTCCAGTGCGGGCCCGAGCGCACCGCGCCCCCGGTCCAGCCGTGTCCTCGAGGTGGTCCCCTCCCCCGTCGGCCGGGGGTCCGCCTTCCCTCTCATGAGGGTGAGTCTCCCATGATCGTGACCGCGTCCGGTGACCGGCCGCTGACCCGGAGTGTGATGTTCAGCCTTCCCGTCAGTCCCAGTTCCGGCGGTGCCGTGCCCGCGTGGACGCGCGGGACCCCGTGGTACGCCGACCGGGACGGCCCGCCGAAGACGAAGAGGTCACCGCTGCGCAGCTCGACGTCCGTGTAGGGGCGGGTCCGGGTCCGGGGGTTGCCGAAGCGGAAGACGCAGGTGTCACCGAGGCTCAGCGACACCACGGGGGCGTCGCTGTCCTCGTCGCTGTCGCGGTGCATGCCCATGCGGGCGTCGCCGTCGTAGAAGTTGATCAGGGCGATGTCGTACGCGCTCCCCGCGGGTGCCGCGTCCGTGCCGAGCGCGTCGGTCACCGCGCGGCGGCCCAGTTCGCCGAGGCCGGCGGGGAACGGCTTGACCGGGGCGCCGTCGCCGTCGACGACGGTGCGCGCGTAGCCGTACGGGTACCAGTGCCAGCCCAGGCACACCTGCCGGGCGCTCATCGTGCCGCCGCCCGGGGTGCGGACCGTGCGCAGCCCGGCGGGCGGACGGGCCCACGCGCGGCACGCGTCGAGCAGGGTGCGCTGTGCCCGGGCGTCCAGCCAGTCCGGCACGTGCACCGCGCCGGGCGCGATCTCGGTGCGGGACCGGGGGAAGAGCTCGCCGTCCATGGCGTCCATCCTGCCCGACGGCCCCCGCCGCCCGGCACGGTCCGTCGGGAGGGCTCGGCTAGCCTGGTCGCACGATGAACGACCGTATGACGACTGCGTGGGGTGCGCCGGTCCTGGCCCGCTTCCCCGAGGACCCCCGCGACAGGCTGCGCGCCTGGGACGCCTCCGACGAGTACCTGCTCGGGCACCTCGACCGGGAGGAGGTGCCGCTGGACGGCACGGTCGTGGTCCTCGGGGACCGGTGGGGGGCGCTCGTCACGGCGCTGGCCGCGTACCGGCCGACGCAGATCACCGACTCCTGGCTGGGGCAGGAGGCCACCCGGGCGAACCTGGCGCGGGCCGGTGTCGAGCCGGGCACGGTCCCGCTGCTCACCACGCAGGACCCGCCGCCGGACCGGATCGACGTGCTGCTGGTGCGGGTGCCCAAGAGCCTGGCACTGCTGGAGGACCAGCTGCTGCGGCTGGCGCCCGCGGTGCACGCCGGCACGGTCGTCGTCGGCACCGGCATGGTGAAGGAGATCCACACCTCGACGCTGAACCTCTTCGAGCGGATCATCGGACCCACCCGGACCTCCCTCGCCGAGAAGAAGGCGCGGCTGATCTTCTGCACGCCGGACCCGGCGCTGGTGCGTCCCGCCGCGTCCTGGCCCTGCAGTTACCGGTTGCCCGACGGCGTCGGCGCGGTCTCCGGCCGGACCGTCGTCAACCACGCGGGGGTCTTCTGCGCGGACCGGCTCGACATCGGCACCCGGTTCTTCCTCCGGCACCTGCCGCGACCGCCGTCGGACCGGCCGGGACTTCGGGTGGTGGACCTCGGGTGCGGCAACGGCGTCGTGGGTACGGCGGTGGCGCTGGCCGACCCGCGGGCCGGGGTGCTGTTCGTCGACGAGTCGTTCCAGGCGGTGGCGTCCGCACGGGCCACGTACCGGGCCAACGGCCTGTCCGGGCACGCCGAGTTCCGGGTGGGGGACGGTCTGACGGGCGTGCCGGACTCCAGTGTCGACCTGGTGCTCAACAACCCGCCGTTCCACTCCCACCACGCGATCGGCGACGCCACCGCCTGGCGCATGTTCACCGGTGCCCTGCGCGCCCTGCGGCCGGGTGGTGAGCTGCGGGTGGTCGGCAACCGGCATCTGGGGTACCACGTGAAGCTCCGGCAGTTGTTCGGGAACAGCGAAGTGGTCGCGAGCGACCGGAAGTTCGTGGTGCTGAGGGCCGTGAAGCGGTAGGACGGGCGTCCCCCGGGGCCGGGCCGCGTCCGTACCCGTGCGGACCGGGGCGCCCACCGCCTGCCCCCGGCCGGAGCGGTCACGGTGGAGCGGACGGCCGTCACGGACTGCCGGACCGGCCGGATCTGCCTAGGCTTGCAGTGCGGCCGCGCGGGCCGGGTCGCGGTACGGCGGCGCGGGCCGGAGCAGGGAGGCTGTGATGGACGGGACGGCCGGGGAGCGGGGCGCGTCCGGTGGGCGCCGGTACGTGCCGATCGCCGATCACGGACTGATCGGCGACCTGCGCAGCGTGGCGCTGGTGGGGACCGACGGCACCATCGACTGGTACTGCTGTCCGGCCTTCGACGCGCCGAGCGTGTTCGCCGCGATCCTGGACGCCGAGCGCGGCGGCTTCTTCGAGCTGGCGGCGGCGGTGCCGGCGCGTACCAGGCAGTTCTACTTCCCCGACACCAACGTCCTGATCACCAGGTTCTTCACCGAGGACGGCGTGGGTGAGGTGCAGGACTTCATGCCCGTCACCGGGGAGGCGGCCGAGGCGGGCCGGCACCGGCTGATCCGGCGGGTGGTGTGCGTACGCGGGGCCCTGCCGTTCCGGATGCGGGCGGCTCCGCGATTCGATTACGGCACCCGGCCGCACACCCTGCGGTTGACCGACGGCATGGCGCTGTTCGCTTCCGAGAGGCTGTCCCTCGCGCTCACCTCGACCGTCCCCCTGGAGGCGGACGGCCCGGACGCGTGGGCCGACTTCAAGCTCGCCGAGGGCGGGACGGCGGTGTTCGCCCTGGACCAGGTCGGCGGTGAGGTGTCCCCCCGCCGCTGCGCGCAGCGG
>NZ_LIRG01000173.1 GCF_001419695.1 Streptomyces prasinopilosus | reverse complement strand
CCGGGGTCACCGTGCCCGACGCGGTGACCCGCAGGACGTCGCCGTCGCGCACGACCCGGAAGGACGCGGCCCGCGCACCCGTCGTGTCGGGCACGGTGACCCCGGCCTCGTAACGGGGTGCGGCGCACGGGTGGACGAGCAGGACCGGCTCGTCCAGCCAGTCGCCGTCCGGCCGGGTGCCGTCGGAGGCCAGCGGCAGTACGGCGCCCTCCCTGACGTACAGCGGGAGGCTGTCGTAGCCGTGCCGTTCGGTGCGCCAGCACGGGCCGGTGACCTTCTCGCCGCTCAGCAGGTGGGTCCAGGTGCCCTCCGGCAGGTAGACCTCCACCTCGCCGCCCGTGTCGAACACGGGGGCGACGAGCAGGTCCGGACCCAGCATGTACTGGCGGTCCAGCTGACGGCACGTCGGGTCGCCCGGGAACTCCAGCACCATCGGCCGCATCATCGGCACCCCGGTGTCGTGCGCCTCGACGGCGGCGCCGTACAGGTAGGGCATCAGCCGGTGCTTGAGCAGGGTGAACCGCCGGGCCACCTCCACCGCCTCGTCGCCGAACTCCCACGGCACCCGGTACGACGTGGAACCGTGCAGCCGGCTGTGCGAGGACAGCAGGCCGAAGGCGAGCCAGCGCTTGAACACCGAGGGGTCCGGCGTGCCCTCGAAGCCGCCGATGTCGTGGCTCCAGAAACCGAACCCGCTCAGCGACAGCGACAGGCCGCCCCGCAGCGACTCGGCCATCGCCTCGAAGGACGACCAGCAGTCGCCGCCCCAGTGCACCGGGTACTGCTGCCCGCCGGCGGTCGCGGACCGGGCGAAGAGCACGGCCTCGCCCTGCCCGCGCTCCTTCTCCAGGAGTTCGAACACCGTCCGGTTGTAGAGCTGCGTGTAGTAGTTGTGCATCCGCTCGGGGTCCGAGCCGTCGTGCCAGACCACGTCGGTGGGGATGCGCTCGCCGAAGTCCGTCTTGAAGCAGTCCACGCCCTGGTCGAGCAGGGGTTTCAGCTTCGACTGGAACCAGGCCCGCGCCTCGGGGCTGGTGAAGTCGACCAGGCCCATGCCGGCCTGCCACAGGTCCCACTGCCACACGTCGCCGTCGGCCCGGCGCACCAGGTGCCCGAGGGCGGCGGCCTCGTCGAACAGCGGCGACTTCTGCGCGATGTACGGGTTGATCCAGGCGCTGATCCGCAGGCCCTTCTCCTTGAGCCGGGCCAGCATGCCGTCCGGGTCCGGGAAGACGTCGGGGTCCCACTGGAAGTCGCACCACTGGTACTCGCGCATCCAGAAGCAGTCGAAGTGGAACACCGTGAGCGGGATGCCGCGTTGGGCCATGCCGTCCACGAACGACGTCACCGTCTCCTCGTCGTAGGAGGTGGTGAACGAGGTGCTGAGCCACAGGCCGAACGACCAGGCCGGCGGCAGGGCGGGACGGCCGGTGAGGGCCGTGTAGCGGGCCAGGACGTCCTTCGGGGCGGGACCGGCGACGACGTAGTACTCCAGTGACTGGTCCTCGACGCTGAACTGCACCTGGCCGACCGACTCCGAGCCGACCTCGAAGGACACCGCGCCGGGGTGGTTGACGAAGACGCCGTACCCCCGGGACGACAGGTAGAACGGGATGTTCTTGTAGGACTGCTCGCTGCTGGTGCCGCCGTCGGCCTGCCAGACGTCGACCGTCTGGCCGTTCTTGACGAACGGGGTGAAGCGCTCACCGAGGCCGTAGACCTGTTCCCCGACACCCAGTGCCAGCCGGGTCAGCATGTGGTGCTCCGCCCCGTGACCGGTGGTGGCGAAGGCGGTGTTCCTGGCGTCCGCCCGGGTCAGCTCGCGCCCGTCGGCGTCGTGGAAGGTGAGCGCGAAGGGGCCGGACCCGTCGAGGCGGAGGGCCAGCGGACCGCTGGTCAGCTCGGTGACCGGGCCGTCCTGGCGTACCGTCCCGGCGCCGCCGGCGTCGCCGCCCAGGGCGAAGTCGGGCCCCGGCCGCCGCTTGCCCGCGTGATGGGTGACGCGGACGCCGATCACGCCCTCGGCGGGGGAGAAGCACTCGACCGTGACGAGCGGCGCGTTGAGGGTGTCGCCCCTCCGTGCCACCTTCCGTACGGAGGCGTAGGTGGTGAAGCGCTTCGATTCGGGGCGCACCTCGCGCACCTCGGTGGCGTACGAGATCTGGACACCGTCGCGGATGCGCCAGAAGCCGTCGGTGAACTTCATGATCTTCCTCGATGGGGGAGGGGGCGATGGCGGGAGGGGAGCGGTATGTGACCAGGAACTATGGCAGGTTCCAGGGTTTCTGTCACGCCCCGGCGCAGAGAGATCGCGGGGTCGGGGGGCTAGCGCGACCGGCGTCCCCTGGCGTATTAGTAATCAGGCAAAACAAATTGCACCCCACCCCAGAGCCGAGTTTCCCACGGGCCGGGTCGACTCATCGTCGAAGCGCTTCACCAGCCCGGATCCCCCTCGGCCGCACCCCTCCCACGAGCCGACCGGCCCGGTGCGACACCGGGCCGGTCCCACCCAAGGGCACCCACCGTGACAGCACATCCTCCGGTCGCCGCACAGCGTGGTCGGCGCCGTCCACGCAGAGCCGTCACGTCCTTCGCCGCCGTCGCCGCCCTGGTCGCCGGGGCGGCGCTCACCGGCTGCGCACAGCAACGGGACAGCGACGTGTACACCGTGATGAACTCCTCGACCGACGAGACCTACCACCGCTGGGACGCGGAGGCGATGGCCCGCTGCGGCAAGCGGCTCGGCATCCGCATCGAGCAGCAGAGCGTCCCCGCCGCCCAGGTGATGACGAAGGCCCTGCGCATGGCCTCGTCGAAGTCACTCCCGGACATCGTGCAGTTCGACGCCTCCGAGATGCCGACCTTCGCCGAGGCGGGCGGACTCGTCGACCTGCTCACCCTCGGCCTCGAGACCGACGGCATCCCCCGGGGCATCGTCGAGTTCGGCTCCTACCGGGGCACGTACTACGGCGCGGCCCGTTCCGTGAACACCCTCGCCCTCTTCTACGACAAGGACGTCCTGGACCGGGCCGGCCTGGAGGTCCCCGCGACCTGGGACGAACTGCGCGAGACGGCGGAACGGCTCACCGAGGGCAAGCGCTACGGCCTGGCGCTCAGCGCGGGCGGCGCCGAGGACGGCGTCTTCCAGTTCACGCCCTTCATGTGGTCCAACGGCGGCGACGAGACCGAGCTGGACGGGCCGCGGGTCGTCGAGGCACTCGACTACTGGAAGGCGCTGCTCCAGGACGGCTCGCTGTCCAGGTCCACCGTCAACTGGACCCAGGCCGACGTCAACGACCAGTTCATGGCCGGCAACGCCGCCATGATGATCAACGGCCCGTGGCAGGTCGAGACCCTCAACACCGACGAGTCCCTGAACTGGGGCATCGCCCGGATCCCCGTCCCGCAGGCCGGCGACGCCTCGGTGGGCCCCCTCGGCGGCGCGGTGCTCACCGTGCCGAAGACCGGTCACGAGGACCGCGAGAGGACGGCCGGCCGCGTCGTCGCCTGCCTCACCGGCGAGAAGGAGCAGCTCACCTACGCCCTGAACAGCTGGATGGTGCCGGCCCACGAGAAGGCCGCCGCCGTCTGGCGCGACCGGGTGCCCGGACTCGGCGCGCTGGCCGACCAGGTCGCCGAGGCCCGCTCCCGCACCGGCAGGCTCGGCGCCGGCTGGTCCTCCGTGTCCCTCGCGCTGCAGAGCGCCTTCCAGTCCGCCCTGACCGGCCAGTCCAGCGAGGCCGCCCTGAAGCGCGCCCAGCAGCGGGCCACGAGCGGGAACCGAGGTACGCGTCCATGACCACCGCCACCGACACCGCCGCGGCCTCCGCGAAGACGCCGGAGGAGACCGCCGCCCCGGACCCGGCCCGGCTGCGCCGCCGGCGCCGGCTCGCCCAGTGGGGCTTCGTCGCCCCCGCCGTCGTCTTCATGCTGCTGTTCTTCGGCTACCCGCTCGTCCGCAACGTCGTGATGAGCTTCCAGCACTACACACCGAAGACGTTCTTCACCGGCGAGGCGCCCTTCAACGGCACCGACAACTGGTCGGCCGTCCTCCAGGACGCCCTCTTCGGCAAGGCGCTGTGGCACACCCTCGTCTTCACCGCGGGCTCCCTGCTCGGCCAGTTCTGCATCGGGCTCGCGCTCGCCGTCTTCTTCAGCCGCAGGTTCC
Source organism: Streptomyces prasinopilosus (assembly GCF_001419695.1). Classification (GTDB taxonomy): domain Bacteria; phylum Actinomycetota; class Actinomycetes; order Streptomycetales; family Streptomycetaceae; genus Streptomyces; species Streptomyces prasinopilosus. Next base: position 8,889 of record NZ_LIRG01000173.1, on the reverse strand, counting down.
CCCTGAACGGCGTCCTGCGGTCCCTGATCCTGCTGCCCTGGCTGGTGCCCATGGTGGTGTCCGGCATCGTCTGGCGCCGCATCCTCGACCAGGACACCGGTGTGCTCAACACCTTCCTGGGCGCCCTCGGCCTCAGCGGCGACACCCCCTGGCTCACCAGCCCCGACATGGCCCTGCTGTCGGTGATCCTGGTCAACATCTGGATCGGCATCCCGTTCAACATGGTCATCCTGTACGGCGGTCTCCAGGAGATCCCGGGAGAGCTCTACGAGGCCGCCTCCCTGGACGGCGCCTCGGCCTGGCGCGCCTTCCGCTCCGTCACCCTGCCCATGCTCAAACCGGTGATCACGGTCGTCCTCGTCCTCGGCTTCATGTCGACGGTGAAGATCCTCGACCTCATCCTCGCCCTCACCGACGGCGGCCCCGCCGACGCCACCCAGACCCTGGGCACGCTCACCTACCAGAACTCCTTCGTCCAGCTCGACTTCGGAGCGGGCGCCGTCGTCGGCAACGTCCTCATCCTCATCTCCGCGGCGTTCGCCGTGTTCTACCTGCGGGCCAACCGCACCGACGGGAAGTGACCGACATGGCCGCTCACACACCCGCCCCCGCCGCCCCGCGCGCACGGGGACGCCGCCTGGGCTCCACCGTGGCGGGCCTGCTCGTCCTGGGCGTCATGCTCTTCCCGCTCTACTGGATGCTCAACACGGCGCTCCAGCCGGAGGCCGGACTGCTCCAGGTCGGCCCGGTCCCCACCGGCCTGGACCTGTCCGGCTTCTCCAAGGCCCTCGCCGACCAGGGCGGAAACCTGCTCACCTCACTGGTCGTCTCCCTCGGAGCCGTCGCCGTCTGCCTGGCCGTCTCCGCGCCCGCCGCCTACGGGCTGGCCCGCTTCGGACTGCGCGGCACCCGCGCCATCGTGTTCGGCACCCTCATCACCCAGATGGTGCCGGGCATCGTCATCGCCAACGCGCTCTACACCTCCTACGTCGACCTCGGCCTGGTCAACTCCCACTTCGGCCTGATGCTCGCGGACGCCTCGCTCGGCATCCCCTTCTCCATCGTGCTGATGCGCGCCTTCATGGTGTCCATCCCGGGCGAGGTCGTCGAGGCCGCGCAGATCGACGGCGCCGGCCCGGTGCGCACCTTCGTCCGCGTGGTGCTGCCGATGAGCCGCAACGCCCTGATCACCTCGGGCCTGTTCGCCTTCCTGTTCTCGTGGAGCGACTTCATGTTCGCGCTCACCCTGAACACCACCGACGACGTCAAACCGATCACCCTGGGCATCTACCAGTACATCGGCGCCCACGTCGGCGACTGGGGCGCGGTGATGGCCGCGTCCGTCCTCTCCGCCGTGCCCGCGGCGATCCTGCTCGTCCTCGCCCAGAAGTACATCGCCGCCGGCATCACCGGCGGCTCCGTCAAATGACCGCACCACGCCCCGAGGAGGGCTCCCCGCACATGTCCGACTTCCCGAGCTTCCCGCCCGGCTTCGTCCTCGGCGCCGCGACCGCCTCCTACCAGATCGAGGGGGCGGTCTCGGAGGACGGCCGCGGCCCGTCGATCTGGGACACCTACAGCCACACCCCCGGCCTGGTGGAGGGCGGCGACACCGGCGACGTCGCCTGCGACCACTACCACCGCTACCGCGAGGACGTCGCCCTGCTGCGCGACCTGGGCGTCGGCTCCTACCGCTTCTCCGTCGCCTGGCCGCGCATCGTGCCCGACGGTGTCGGACCGGTGAACCCCGAGGGCCTGGACTTCTACGAGCGCCTGGTCGACGAACTCCTCGCCGCCGGCGTCGAACCCGCCGCCACCCTCTACCACTGGGACCTCCCGCAGGCCCTCGAGGACCGGGGCGGCTGGCGCGTACGCGACACCGCCGAGCGGTTCGCCGAGTACACCGCGGCGGTCGCCGAACGGCTCGGCGACCGCGTACCGCGCTGGATCACCCTCAACGAGCCGTGGTGCAGCGCCTTCCTCGGCTACTCCGTCGGCCGCCACGCCCCCGGCGCCCGCGAGGGCCGGGGCGCCCTGGCCGCCGCCCACCACCTGCTGGTCGGGCACGGACTGGCCGTGCGGGCACTGAGGGCGGCCGGGGTCCGCGAGGTGGGCATCACCCTCAACCTCGACCACCACCTGCCCGCCACCGGCTCAGCCGCCGACCGGGCCGCCGTCGTCCGCGCCGACACCCTGCACAACCTGGTATGGACCGAACCCCTCCTGGCCGGCCGCTACCCGGACACCGAACAGGACACCTGGGGCGAGCTGATCACCGGCCAGGACTTCCGCCGCGACGGCGACCTGGACCTGATCTCGCAGCCCCTGGACTTCCTCGGCGTCAACTACTACCGCCCCATCACCGTCGCCGACGCCCCGTACCGCGAGAGCGACCCCGCCCGGCGCGTGGCCACCGACAACCGCTACGAGGAGGTCCCGACACCCGGCGTCCGGCACACCGCGATGGGCTGGCCGGTGATGCCCCACACCCTCACCGACCTGCTGGTGGACCTCGACGAGCAGTACGGGGACGCGCTGCCGCCCCTGCACATCACCGAGAACGGCTCCGCCGAGGACGACCGGGTCACCGACGGCGCCGTCCACGACCCCGACCGCGTGGCCTACCTGCGCGACCACCTCACCGCCCTGCGCGCCGCGATGGACCGGGGCGTCGACGTCCGCGGCTACTACGTCTGGTCCCTGCTCGACAACTTCGAGTGGGCCTACGGGTACGGCAAGCGCTTCGGCATCGTCCGCGTCGACTACGCCACCCAGCGGCGCACCCCGAAGGACAGCTACCACTGGTACCGGCGGATGATCGCCGCACAGCGCCCCTGACGGGCCACGGACGAGACGCGGTCGCACCGGGGCCGTCCCACCGCGCGACGGCCCCTTCCGGCTCCCGGCGGCGGGACCGCCCGCGCCGGACCCCGCCCGGCCCCGCCGGACCGCCGCGGTCAGCCCGCCCGCACCGGACCGTCGTCGGCGCCGGGCACCGTACGGAACTCCACGTCGACGACCCCGTCGACGTTGCGGCACAGCTCCTCGAGCTCCCCGGCTGTCGCCCGGGACGACAACTGCCCGATGAGGCTGACATGACCGTGCGTCACGTTCACCTCGACGGCCGAGGGCGCCTCACCGAGCGCCCGCACCAGCACGTCCTCGACGATCTCCGTACGGATCGCCCGGTCCTCGCGCACGAAGACGCGCAGCAGGTCGCTCCTGCTCACCACGCCCCTCAGCCGTCCCGCCGCATCGACCACCAGCAGCCGCTTGATCCCGTGCCGCGCCATCATCCGGGCGGCGTCCACCACGCTCCAGTCCTCGGTGGCACACAAAGCCGGCGACGTCATCAGTCCGGCGGCGTCGGTGGCCCACGCCTTCTCCGGCCGGGGCGCCCCGCCCGGCTCCCCGGCGTCGCCCTCCTGCCGTCCCCACATCTTGTGCAGCAGGTCCGCCTCGGACACCACGCCCACCGGGCGGTCGTCGGCGTCCACGACGGGAACGGCCGTGATGTCGTACTCGAGCAGCAGGTGGGCGATCTCCTTGAACGGCGTCGCGCCCTGGATCCGGACGACCGCACCGCTCATCACGTCGCGCACCTTCTGGTGGCTCATCGTGGTGGTTCCTCTCTGCTGCCGGCGCAGGACCGATGTAGGGGCGACCCCCGTGCGCCTGAGGCCGTCACCAACATCATTGTCGGTCGGAACGCGTGAGCGGAGAAATGACGGAGGCCCGCACCGAGGGTGCCGACGGCGGAAGGGGACCGCGGACACCCGTCCGGCCCCCGGCCGTCACGGCTCGTGAGGAGAGGGGGCCGGACGGCGCGGTCAGCGGATCCGCGGAAGCCGTTCCCCGTCGGCGTGTCCACCCCGAGCGTGCCGCCGGGCCCGGTCCGTGCGCCGGCCATGCGCGGATGGTCCGCGACCGCCTCGCCGATGACCGCGGCCTCGCGGCCGAGGGGTGCGCCCGCCCCGGGCGCAGGCCGGCCCTCGCCGGGATCGGTCCGCTGCCCGAGGTGTTGACGCCGACGCCGTCGCCGTGCCCCGACTCCACGACCTCGGTGCCGCGGGGCCGCTCCGGGCGCCCCGGCGGCACGAGGGACGACGACGCCTTCACCGGGGCCGGCCCCGACGACTCCGGCACCGGACACCGGCCGGGCCGACGGGCGGCGGGCCCACGGCACCGGCCGGAGCTTCCCGGGGCCGGGGCGGTTCTCGGTGCGCGCCCGCGGGCCGTCCGTGGGCACGGCGACGGGGCCCGCCTTGTAGAGTGCGGTGGCCGGGGCCGCCCGGTGCCCGATGCCGTCAGGGGGAGTGCCATGGCCAAGGTCACCGTCACGCTCGACGCCGAACTCGTCGTGGAGGTCATGGTCCTGGCCGGAGTCGGATCCCCCCAGGACGCCGTCGAGGTCGTGGTGCGGGACTACATTGCCCGCGGCCACCGTACGGAGGCACGCACCGAACTCACGGACCGGAACCTGCGCGAGACGGACGCCAAGCCGCAGGAACCGCAGGGCTGAGCCCGCGCGGAGGGCGGCGGACAGGGTCCCGCACCGCCACGACTCCCGGGAGCGTGCCGGGATCCGGCCCGCCGGGGGTCAGGGGGTACGGATGCCCGCCGGGCGGGCGGGGCGTCCGAAGCGGGCGGGCACGCCCGGCGAGTAGAGGACGCTCACGGGGGCGCCCACCGGTTCCGGCAGGCCCGCCGCCGTCACCAGGTCCTCCTCGCACTCGATCAGCTCGGCGCGGTGCAGGGGCCAGCGGGGGTGGGTGTTGGGCAGGTACACCGACCGGCCGAAGAAGGCGCCGTGCAGGCCCCAGCGGGCGGTCAGGAAGTGCTCCAGAGCGGTGGGTTCCCCGATCGGCTCGCCGACCCGCACGGTGATGCGGCTGCGGGCGCCGCGAGGACCGGGCCAGCGCCGCGAACTGGTGTACGTGACGGTGCCGCCGCTGCGCCGGACGGCCATGCGGGACCAGAGGTAGGGCATCCGGAAGCCGATCCGGGCCACCGTCACGGGCAGCAGCCGGGAGGCGTCCAGGGAGAGGAACACCACGCCCCGGCGCCCCTGTCCGTCCACCGAGTAGAGGCGGACGTTGGTCTCGGGGAAGGTGCCGAGGTAGGGGATGCCGGGGAGGCGCAGCCAGCCGACCCGGTGCATCCGGAAGGCGACCAGGCCGACGTAGGTGACGCCGTCCAGGATGTCGGGCGTGGTGCCGGGAGGCAGCAGGGGAGCCACGTCCGCGGGGTCCGCGGCCCAGTGCAGGAAGGTCAGGTCGAGCCAGGACTGGGTGAGCAGCGGACGCGCGATCGCCTCGGGCGGCTCGGCGGTTATGGGTTCCGGAGACCCCGGAGTCCCCGGGGGCGGAGGAGTCGGCGGCATTGCCGCATTATCCCAGTTCTCCGGCGGGGCAGCATCGCGGGGGACCCGGGCGAACGACCGCCTCGCGGCGCGCGGCGCACGAGGCGCGCGGGGGCGGCGGCCGGTACCGCGGCCGCCGCCCCCGCGCACCCGCCCGGAGCGGGGAGCGTCCGCTACTCCACGCCGAGCCCCGCGTCGTCCACCGCTTCCTTGCCCTCGGCCTCGAGCACCTTGTTCAGCGGTGCCAGGTCGTAGATGCCGTCCAGGACGGGCTGCTCCAGCAGGCCGGCCTTCACCGCGTGCCGCGCCTGCGAGTCGAGCGTGGACGCCAGGGGGTCGTCGAGGAAGGTGATGGACTCCCAGGCCGGGTCGAGGACGTTCTCGGGCAGGGCCTTGCCCGACAGTTCCTCGAGTGCCTTGTTCGCGGACTCCTTGGCCTTCTCGGGGTTGGCCTCGATCCATTCGTTGGTCCTCACCGAGCCGCGCAGCACGGCCTCGACGACGTCCGGGTGCTCCTCGAGGAACTTCTGCGACACGATGATGTTCGTGATCACGAACTTCTTGTCGGGCCACAGGTCGGCCTCGTCGAGCAGCACCTCGGCGCCCTCCGCGACCAGCCGGGACGCCGTCGGCTCCGGCACCCAGGCGCCGTCGATCGAACCGGACCTGTAGGCGTCGGGCGCCACCTTGTTGTCGGTGCGGACGACGGAGACGTCGCCCTTGCCGCTCTGCGCGTCGACCTTCCAGCCCTTCTCCGCGATCCAGTTGAGGAACGCGACGTCCTGGGTGTTGCCGAGCTGCGGGGTCGCGATCCTCTTGCCCTCGAGGTCGTCCTCGGACTTGATCCTGTCCGGGTTCACCACCAGCTTCACGCCTCCGGAGGCGGAACCGCCGATGATGCGCAGGTTCTTGCCCCGGGACTTGGTGAATCCGTTGATGGAAGGGGAGGGGCCGATCCAGCCGATGTCTATGGAGCCGGCGTTCAGCGCCTCGATCTCGGACGGTCCGGCGTTGAAGGTCGCCGACTTGATCCTGGTGGCGCCGAGCTCCTTCTGCAGCAGCCCCTCCTCGATGCCCACCAGCGCGTTGGCGTGGGTGAGGTTCGGGAAATAGCCGAGCTTCACCTCGTCGGCGGACAGCTTCTCGGCGTCCGCCGCGACCTCGGACCGCTTGCCGTCGTCGGTGGACTCGGAGCCGTAGCCGCACGCGGTGAGCAGGAGGGGCAGCGTCGCGGTGACGGCGAGGGCGCGCAGGAGGGTGAGCGGTCTGGCGGCAGACACGGAGGGGTCCTTTCGGGAGGGGTGAGGAGACGGGAACGACGAGGTGCGGCGGCGGCCCGGCGGAGCGCGTCGACGGTCGCGCCGGACCCCGGCCCGCGGCCGCACGGGACGTGCGGCGCGGACGCGCGGAGGGCCGCCGGGCGGGCCCGGGGCGTGCGGGACGCGGTGGTGAGCCGCAGGGAGACCGTGCGCCCCGGGGGCGGGCCGCCTCAGACGTGCCGGGAGGCGGACGGTCCGCCGGCGGACCGTCCGCAACCCGCCGGCCCGCGGCCGGGCAGCCCGGAGGGGGACCGGCGGGGCGCGGAGTGACGACAGAGGGCGCTCGAGGCACGGCCGAAGTCGATGTGGCGGCGCGAGGTCAGGCGGGGCAGCGGGTGAGCCGCACGGTCGAACGCGCGCATGACCACGACCCCCCGAACCCTAGTTTTCCTACCTGGTTGCTAGGGATCGTGGCAGAAGACGGCGTCCGCCCCAAGAGGGTGTTCACATGATGGATGGAGCTATCTCGTGATCTGAGAAACGGCTGGTCGACCGGTGCGTCAGGGGTTCACCCAGGCGTCCGGAGCGTCGGTCAACGCCGCCACGTCGGGGGGCAGTTCGGCCGCGGCGACATCGGCCAGCGACACCCCCTCGAGGATCTCGCGGACATTGGACCGCAGCGCGATCCACAGGGGCAGCAGCGACTGGGCCGGCCCGGAGTAGGACAGGTCCGGCGGGCGGACCCCGCGTACCGAGACCAGCGGCCCGTCCACGACGCGGATGACGTCGGCGATGCTGATGGACTCGGCCGGCCTGGCCAGCCGGTACCCGCCGTTGCCGCCGCGCCGGCTGAGGACGAGACCGCCCCGGCGCATGTCGTTCAGGATGCCTTCGAGGAACTTGTGCGGAATGTCCTGGGCGTCGGCGATGGCCTCGGTCTTGAGGGGGGCGTCGTCCCGCGAGGCGGCGAGCTGCAGTGCGGCCCGTACCGCGTAGTCCGCCCTGGCTGAGATCCGCATGTCCGTAGTATCCCGCACGCCGCCGCGGGTGTCCGGGCGGGCTCCCGGGCGATCGGGCGGGGCGGTCAGGCGGGCAGGACGAACGGCGGGTGCGCGCCGTTGAGGAAGTAGTCGCCGACGTCGCGCAGCCGGTGGGAGACCGGTTCGTACAGGGTGTGGGCCCTGGCGTTGCGCCAGAACCGGTCGAAGCCCAGCCGCGCGGACACGGAACGCGCGCCGACGACGTCGAGGGCGCGGGACGTGGACTCCTGCGCGGCCCTGGAAGCGGCGGCCTCCGCCATCGCCACGAGGACCGAAACCTCCGCGCACTCGTCGTAGGCGAGTCCCTCCCCGCGCTCCAGCGCCGCCAGTACGGCGTCCACCGCCTGGTCCGCGAGCGCGGCGGCGGAACGCGTGAGGACGGTGAGCTCCCCGAACGCGGTGAGCGTCTGCGGGTCCCGGGGCGGTTCGGCGGGCCAGGAGGGGGACCAGGGCCACTGCCCCGGCCTGGTGTACTCGCGGGCCTCGGCGAGCACGCCCTCGGCCAGACCGAGCCGGAGCTGCACGGAGAGGAGGCGGCTGACCGGGGACGCCAGCGCCGTCAGGGGCGACAGGACGTCCTCGTCCGCGGACAGCGAGCCCAGGACGTCGTCGGCGGCGACCGGCACGGCGTCGAACTCCAGGGAGCCGCCGGCCGCCAGCCGCTGGCCGAAGACGTCCGCGCCCCCGTCGACCCCCACACCGGGCAGGGCCGGATCGACCGTGACGGCCAGTGGTTCACCGGTGTCGGCCCGCACGGCGCGCACGGCGAGCCGGTCGGCGACCAGGACCCCGGCGGCGAAGCTCTGCCGTCCGTCCAGCACCTGCCCGCCGCCTCTCCCGGTCAGTGTCAGCGGGGGCTCCTGGTGGGCGAGACCGCCGCCCCAGCACCACCGCTCCGCCGCCGACCGCCGCTCGATCCGCGCCGCCCGGGCCGGATCGGCGAAGAACCGGGCGCTCCACGACAGGAAGTAGTGCGAGCCGAGCAGCTGGCCGATCGCGCCGTCGGCCGCGGCTATCTCCCGGACGACGGCACAGGCCGTACGCCAGTCCGCGCCCCCGCCGCCGGACCGGGCCGGCACCAGCAGGGCCAGCAGCCCCGCCTCGCGCAACCGGGACACCTCGTCGACGGGGGCCTTGCCCGCCTGCTCCCTGGCCGCCGCGTCGGTGGCCAGATCGTCCGCCGTCTCGCGCGCGACGCGCAGCCAGTGCGCCCGGTCCGGACCGGGCG
>NZ_LIRG01000172.1 GCF_001419695.1 Streptomyces prasinopilosus | reverse complement strand
CCGGGCGGCGCCCCGCGGACCGCGTACCGCTCCGAAGTGACACTGAGCGTCAACGGAAAGCCGCACACCCTGCTGATCGACCACCGGCGCGTCCTGCTGGACCTCCTGCGGGAGGACCTGGACCTCACCGGGGCCAAGAAGGGCTGCGACCACGGCCAGTGCGGCGCCTGCACGGTCCTGGTCGACGGCCGCCGCGTCAACAGCTGCCTGCAGCTGGCCGTCTCGCTGGACGGCTGCGACGTGCTCACGGTGGAAGGACTCGCCGACGGCGACCGGCTGCACCCCCTGCAGCGGGCGTTCCTCGACCGGGACGCCTTCCAGTGCGGATACTGCACGCCGGGACAGCTCTGCTCGGCCGTCGGCGTCCTGGCCGAGGCCGCGGCCGGCCACCCCTCCCACGTCACCGGCCCCGCCGCGCCGCCGGGGCGGCCGGCCGCCCTGGACGCCGCCGAGATCCGCGAGCGGCTCAGCGGCAACCTGTGCCGCTGCGGCGCCTATCCGCACATCGTCGAGGCCGTGCGGGACGTGGCCCCGTGAAGCCCTTCGAGTACCTGCGGGCCACGACCGTCCAGGAAGCCGCCCGGGCACTCGCCGAGCGCCCGGACGCCCGCTGCCTCGGCGGCGGCACCAACCTCGTCGACCTGATGAAACTGGGTGTGGAGCGGCCCGGCCTCCTCGTCGAGGTGAACCGCCTGCCGCTGGACACCGTCGCGGAGCTGCCGGACGGTTCCCTGCGCGTCGGCGCGACCGTCCGCAACAGCGACCTCGCGGCCCATCCCCTGGTCCGCGGCCGGTACCCCGCGCTGTCCCAGGCACTGCTCGCCGGCGCCTCCGGACAGCTGCGCAACGCCGCCACCACCGGCGGGAACCTGCTGCAGCGGACCCGCTGCCCCTACTTCCAGGACGTGTCCAAACCCTGCAACAAGCGGACCCCGGGCAGCGGCTGCGGTGCCCGCGACGGCACGCACCGCGATCACGCGGTGCTCGGCCACTCCGACCACTGCATCGCCACCCACCCCTCGGACATGGCCGTCGCGCTCGCCGCCCTGGACGCCCGCGTGGAGCTGTACGGCACCGAGGGCGCCCGGAGCGTCCCGGCCGCGGAATTCCACCGGCTGCCCGGCGACCACCCGGAGCGGGACACCGAGATCCGCCCCGGTGAACTCGTCACCGGTGTGGTGCTCCCCGCCGCCACCGCCTCGCTGCCCTCGGCCTACCGCAAGGCCCGCGACCGGGCCTCGTACGCCTTCGCCCTGGCATCCGTCGCCGCCGTCCTGCGCCTGTCGGACGACGGCACCGTCGCGCGGGCGGGCCTCGCCTTCGGCGCGCTGGCCCACCGGCCGTGGCGGGCGTCCCGCGCCGAGGAGGCGCTGCGGGGCGGGCCGGCGACCCCGGACGCGTTCGCCCACGCCGTCGACCTGGAACTCCGGGCGGCCCGGCCCCTGCGGGACAACGGCTACAAGGTGGACCTCGCCCGCGGTCTCGCCCTGGACGTCCTGACTCGGCTCGCCGGGCCCACCAGGACCTGACCCGGCACGTCGAGGAGGACACCATGACCGGCACCGGCCCCACCCTGGGAGCTCCGGCCGAACGCCGCGAAGGACGCCAGAAGGTCACCGGCGGCGCCCGCTACGCCGCCGAGCACCCGCTGCCGGGCCGCGCCCACGCCTGGCCCGTGCCCGCCACGATCGCCCGCGGCCGGGTGACGGCCGTCGACACGGCGGCGGCCCTGGACCTGCCCGGGGTCCTGACCGTGCTCACCCATGAGGACGCGCCCAGGATCGCCGAACCCGACGACCCCACCCTGGCCGTGCTGCAGGACTCCCGGGTGCCGCACCGGGGCTGGTGCGTCGCCCTCGTCGTGGCCCGCTCCCCGGAGGAGGCCCGCGCGGCCGCCGGGGCGGTCCGTGTCGAGTACGCGGTGGAGGAACACGACGTGACCCTGAGGGCGGACCACCCCGGCGTGTACGAGCCGGACACCGCCAACGGCGGCTACCCCGCCCGCAGGGAGCACGGCGACCCCGAGGGCGCCCTCGCCGCCGCGCCCGTCCGGGTCGACGCCGCCTACCGGGTGCCGCCCCTGCACAACCACCCCATGGAGCCCCACACGAGCACCGCGCACTGGCAGGGGGACCGCCTCGTCGTCCACACCTCCAGCCAGGGCACCACCACGGTGCGCGCCACCCTCGCCGCGCTCTTCGGGACGCCCGAGGAACGGATCACCGTCACCGCCGGACACGTCGGGGGCGGGTTCGGCTCCAAGGGCACCCCCCGTCCCGACGTCGTCCTCGCCGTCATGGCCGCCCGCCGGACGGGCGGGCCCGTGACCGTCGCCCTGCCCCGCCGGCAGCTGCCCACCACCGTCGGCCACCGGGCGCCCACCCTGCACCGGATCCGCCTGGGCGCCGGGACCGACGGCCGGCTGACCGGCCTGACCCATGACGTCGTCACCCACAGTTCCCGCGTCAAGGAGTTCGTGGAGCAGGCGGCGGTCCCCGCCCGCGTGATGTACGCCGTACCGAACTCCCGCACCCTCCACCGGCTGGTACGGCTCGACGTGCCCACCCCCTCGTGGATGCGCGCCCCCGGCGAGGCGCCGGGGATGTACGCCCTGGAGTCCGCGATGGACGAACTGGCGGGCGAACTGGGCATGGACCCGATACAGCTGCGCCTCCTCAACGAACCGGACCGCGAACCGGACAGCGGCAAGCCGTTCAGCAGCAGGCACCTCACCCAGTGCCTGCGGGACGGCGCGCGGCGGTTCGGCTGGGCCGGGCGCGACCCGCGCCCCCGCTCGCACGCCGAGGGCCCCCTGCTCGTCGGCACGGGCGTCGCGGCGGCCACCTACCCCGTTCTGACGGCACCGTCCACCGCCGAGGCGCGCGCGCTGCCGGACGGAACGTTCGTCGTACGGATCAACGCCACCGACATCGGCACGGGCGCCCGCACGGTGCTCACCCAGGTGGCGGCGGACGCCCTCGGCGCGCCCCTGGAACGGGTGCGGACCGAGATCGGCGACAGCGACCTGCCCTCCGCGCCGCTGGCCGGCGGCTCCTCCGGAACCGCCTCCTGGGGCTGGTCCGTCCACGATGCGTGCGCCCGGCTGGCGGAAGCCCTCGCCGCCCGCCCGGGTCCGCTGCCCGAGGAGGGGGTTACCGCCCGCGCGGACACCACGGGGCGGGCCGACGCCGACAGCCCCTACGCGCGCCACGCCTTCGGCGCGCACTTCGCGGAGACCACCGTGGACCGCGTCACCGGCGAGGTCCGGGTGCGCCGGCTGCTGAGCGTCTACGCCGCGGGACGGATCCTCAACGCCCGCACCGCGCGGTCCCAGTTCATCGGCGGCATGACCATGGGCCTGGGCATGGCGCTGACCGAGGGCAGCACGGTGGACACCCCCTTCGGCGACTTCACCGAGTCAGACCTGGCGTCCTACCACGTGCCCGTGCACGCCGACGTGCCCGGCATCGAGGCGCACTGGATCGACGAGGAGGACGCCCACCTCAACCCCATGGGGAGCAAGGGGATCGGCGAGATCGGCATCGTCGGCACCGCGGCGGCCATCGGCAACGCCGTGCACCACGCCACCGGCATCCGCTTCCGCGAGCTCCCGCTGACGCCGGACAGGGTGCTGACCGCCCTGACGGGCTGAACGGCCCCGCCGCACGCCCCGGTCGGGGCCCGGCGGCAGCGGAGCCGCCGGTGCGGTCACCGAACGCCGCGGCAGCGCGGCCGCGCACGGCACCACGACCACCCGGCCGGGGCGGGAACGACTCCTGCGGACTCCGCCCCACGGATCCGGGCACCGCACGGCGGAACACCAGGGGCCCCGCCGCCCGCATGCTCCCTCCCCTCGGGACGTGCTCCCGCGTGACGCGGTCTCCCTGCCTGGGTCACCTTCAGGTTCCCCAGTCACCGAAAAGTGCGTTCTTCCATGTCAGCGGCCACTCTCCTACGGTTTCCGAGTAACCACAGGTGACCAAGACCGCCGGGCCTTCACCGGCCCGGCGGCAGCGGGCCCACGGGCTCACAGCACGAGGAGACAGACGGCATGGCCATCACCCTGATCAACCCCGAGGGACTTCCGGAGATCGACGTCTACCGGCAGGTGGCGATCGCGTCCGGTTCCAGGACGGTCTTCACCGCCGGACAGGTCGCGTGGGACGCCGACGGCGTCACGGTCGGCGCGGGCGACCTCGCCGCCCAGGTCGAGCAGTGCTACCTCAACGTCGCCACCGCCCTGGCCGCGGCGGGCGCCACCCTCGCCGACACCGCGAAACTGACGGCCTACGTCGTCGACTGGACCCCCGACAAGATGGCGCAGTTCATGGAGGGCGTCGCCCGCGCCGCCCGGAAGCTGGGGACCGTCCCGGCGGCTCCGGCCACGCTGGTGGGCGTACAGGCGCTGGACGTCCCCGACCACCTGGTCGAGATCGAGGCCGTCGCCGTCGTCGAGTGAGGCCGGCGCGGGCCCCGGCCGCGGCCCGCCCAAGGCGGCGGAACCGGCGACGGCCCCCGGGGATCGGCGTTCTCCGGAGGCCGGTGGGCCGGTGACGCGGTGAGGAGCCTGCTCAGCGGCTCGCGCGCGCATGGTGCACTTCGCTGGCCACCGCCGCCATCAGTTCGGGGTCCAGGACCGACGCGTCGGCGAGACGGGTCGAGGCGGTCAGGGAGTTCAGCAGCGTCTTGGTGACCCGCACGGCGGGCGGCGAGCGCCGCAGGAGCGGTCCGGCCCACTTCTCGACCGCGGCGTCGAGCGCGTCCTCGGGCACGACCCGCTGCAGGATCGACAGGTCGAGGGCCTCCTGCGCGGCGAGGGGGCGACCGGTGAGGATGAACTCGCGCACGGACGCCGCTCCGACCTCGCTGATCAGCCGTGGCAGCAGACCGCCCCACGCCGTGGGCAGGCCGAGGGCGAGTTCGGGCAGCCGGAAGGTCGCCGTGTCGGCGCCCACCCGCAGGTCGCAGGCGAGGGCGAGGGCGAAGCCGGCGCCGACGGCCCTGCCCTGGACGCGCGCGATGGTGACGGCGGGGTGGGACGTCAGCGCGTCGCACACCCGCCGGGCCTTGACGCCGGAGACACGGATGCCGTTGCCGGTGGGGTCCTGGGCGAGGTGTCCGGCGAACTCCTCGCGGTCCCCGCCGAGGCAGAAGTCCTGCCCGGCGGCGGTCAGCACCAGGACGCGCACCGAGGGATCCTCGGCGTCGAGCACGGAGAGCAGGTCGTCCAGCATGGCCTCGTCGACCACGTTGCCCCGCTCGGGAACGTTCAGTTCGACGGTGAGGACGGGACCCCGCCTGCGGGTGCGCAGGGTCTTCAGTATCCGGTCGTCGGGATCGTGGGGGTCGTCGGACAGGGGCACGGTGTTCACGCGGTCACTTTCAGGGAGGTGATGCGGCGGAAGACGACACGGGAGGTGTCGTACGAGGGGGGAGCGGAGGGCCGCAGGGTGGGGAATCGTTCCAGCAGCTGGGTGAGGAGCTCACGTGCCTCGAGCCGGGCGAGGCCCGCCCCCAGGCAGTAGTGCGCGCCGCCGCCGAAGGTGAGGTGCCCCCCGTCGCGCCGGACGTCGAAGACACCGGGGTCCGGGTTGCGGCGGGGGTCGTGGGCGGCGGAACCGTACAGCACGTGGACGGTGGTGTCCTTCGCGACGGGCACCCCCGCGAGCACGGTGTCGTCGGCGGCGATGCGGGAGTTGACGAACACGGGAGGGTCGTAGCGCAGCGTCTCCTCGATCGCGTCGTCGATGTGCTCCGGATGCCGCCGCAGCCAGGCCGCACACGACGGATCCCGGGTCAGCAGCCAGACGGCGTTGGTCATCAGCACCGCGCTGGTCTCCAGGGAGGCGATGGTGATGAACATCGTCAGGTCGTAGATGATCCGGTCCGCGGCGGCCCGGTCGTCCGGGTACCGCGCGTCCCAGTGGTGGATCCAGCCGGTGAGGGCGTCGCGGCCGGGGTGCGCGCGACGGTGCCGGATCAGCTCGGTGAAGTAGGCCCGCATCTCCAGGGTGGCCTGGGCCGATATCGCGAGTTCGCTCTTGGTGGGGAGCAACTCCTGCGCGTACACCTGCCGGTGGGTGAAGCTCAGGATGCGCGCATGGTCCTCCGGGTCGAGTCCCAGCCACCTGCCGACGGTGCGGATGGGCAGTTGCTCACCGACGAGGGTCCCGAAGTCGGCCTCCCCGTCGGCCGCCAGCCGGTCCGCGAACTCGTCGAGGAGGTCCGAGACCAGGGCGGCGATCACGGGACGCAGCTCCTCGAGCGCGGAGCGGTCGAAGGGATTGCCCAGAGCCCGGCGCTGGCAGGTGTGGGCGGGTGCGTTGAGCCGGGGCAGGGTCCTGGTCATCTCGCGGGTGGCCGGGGCCTCCCAGCGCCTCTGGTCGGGCTGGCGCTCCTGCCAGGCGAAGTCGGGGACGAGCCAGTTCCTGCCGCGCAGGACCTGGCTGCACGCCTCGAATCCGGTGACGAAGTAGCCGCCCCACGGGGCACGTACCACGTCCCCCATGGAGCGCATCTCCTCCCAGATGGGGAGGGGGTCGGCCTGTCCCTCCTCGGAACGCAGTCGACGGAGGAGGGAGATGACGGCTCGGCGGTCGGTGGACGTGGTGCCGGGAACGGTGCTGATGCCACCTATGTCGCCAACGGCGGTCACGCGGGGCTCCTTTGGCTGGACGCTACCGGGTTCCGCCGGAACCTACCCTTCCATCCTCCTCCGTCATGCGCCTCAGAGTGTTGCTCCTGTCACATGCGGTACATCAGACACGGAAGACGTCGAGGAAACTGCTCCAGAACCCCCGCTTGCGTCCCGGGTCCCGCCGCACCGGGGCGGACGGCGCCACGGCCACGGGCTGCTCCGCACCGGGCATCGAGGCGCGGTTCTGCAGAGCCGCCGCCATGCGCGTGGCCGGGGACGGGCTGAAGGTCGCGGGCAGCGTCACCAGGGCCCGGTGGAACGGCCCCGGCCGCCACTGCAGTTCCTCCCGGGGCACGGCCAGCGCCAGGTCGGGCAGCGCGTTGAGCAGCCGCTCGATCGCGGTGGTCGCGATCACGGTCGCCGGGTCCTTGGCGGGGCAGGCGTGCGGTCCCGCCCCCCACGCCAGATGCGCGCCCTTGCTGTGGGCGCGGCGGGCCTCGGCGAGCGCGGGGTCGCCGTTGGCGCCCGCGAAGGAGATCACGACCGGGGTGTTCGCCTCCACGACGTGGCCGCCCAGGTCGACGTCCTGGACCGGGTAGTGGGTCGCGTAGTTGGCGATCGGGGTCTCGTTCCACAGCACGTGGTCGAGGGCCTCCTCGATCATCATGCCGCCCTGCCGGCCGCCCGCGCCGGACAGCATCAGCAGCAGCGCGTTGCCGATGAGGTTGCGCTCGGGCTCCACCCCGGCGCCCATCAGCATCACCAGCTGGTCCTTGAGCTCCTCGTCGGTCAGCCCGGCCGGGTGCTGGATCAGCCACGAGGTGACGTCGTCGCCCGGCTGGCGCCGCTTGAGGGCGATCAGCTCCATGAGGCAGGCGGTGAGGTCCTCGTTGGCGCGCAGGGCGTCCTTGCCGTCGAAGATCGCCGACATCGAGGTGGTGAGGGTGTCACCGATGTCCGCGGGGCAGCCGAACAGCTTGTTGAACAGCAGCAGCGGCAGCAGCTTGGCGTAGTCGTTGAGCAGGTCGGCCCGGCCCCGCTCGCTGAACTGGTCGAGCAGGTAGTCGGCGATCGGCTCCACGTCGCGGCGGACCCGCGTGATGTTGAGCCTGGCCAGGCTGTCGGTGACCGCCTTGCGCAGCCGCAGGTGCACCGCCCCGTCGGTGAACAGGCAGTTCGGCCGGTACGCCATCATCGGCAGCACCGGGTTGTCCATCCCGATGCGCCCCTCGTTCAGGGCCTTCCAGCGGCGGGCGTCGCGGGCGAAGAGCTCGGTGTTCTGCAGGACGCGCAGTGCCATCTCGTGCCCCACGACCAGCGTGGCGTCCGCGCCCGGGGCGAGCTCGACCGGGCCGGCCGGGGCGTGGGCCCGCAGCCGGTCGTAGAGCGCCTGCGGATCGGCGGCGAACGAGGCGTCGTGCATGGGGCATCTGCTGCCCGCGGGCGCAGATGTCTGCTGAAGATCCATGAAGTCTTCCTTGGTGAACCGGGAGCGTCGGCTCTCGGACGGGGTGGGCGCGGGAGGGTCAGGCCGCGCGCTCGAGCAGGTGCCGGACCAGTGCGATCAGCGCCTCGGCGGAGGACCGCTGGTCGCGGGCGTCGCAGTAGACGACGGGGGTGTCCGGGAGCAGGTCGAGCGCCTCACGCACCTCCGCCTCGCTGTAGGCGGCGGACTGGTCGAAGGTGTTCACGGCGATGGCGTACTCCAGGCCGTACCCCTCGACGAGGTCGATGACGGGGAACGTCTCCTCCAGCCGCGCGGGATCGACCAGCAGCAGCGCTCCCAGCGCGCCGCGGGCCATGTCCTCCCACAGCTGCATGAAGCGCTGCTGCCCCGGTGTGCCGAAGAGGTACAGCACCAGGTCTTCGCTCAGCGTGAGGCGGCCGAAGTCCAGGGCGACCGTGGTGGTGGTCTTGCCGGTCACGCCCCGCAGGTCGTCGACGTGCACGGAGGCCTGGGTCATCTTCTCCTCGGTGCGCAGCGGAGTGATCTCCGACAGCGACCCGATGAGTGTCGTCTTGCCCACGGCGAAATGCCCGACGACGAGGATCTTGGCGGCGTTGGTCACCGCGCTGGAGACGTAGATGGAGCCCTGGGCCGTCTCAGCTGATGAGGGATTGGAGTCCATGCAGAACCTTCTCGAGGGTCGCTCTGTCAACGTTCTGGGCCCGGGGCGGCTCGGCGCGGTGGAGCAGGTGCCCCTGTTCCGACAGGTCGGTCAGCAGCAGGCGGGCCACCCCGACCGGCAGTCCGAGGTGGCCCGCCACCTCGGCCACCGAAAGGTAGCCCCCCGCGCACAGTTCCCAGATCGCCGTCACTTCGGGCCCGGCCCCGAGCGGAGGGGTCCGCTCGGGAGCCAGCGTGACGAGGGTGTGCAGTGCAAGATCGTCCGAGGACGGCAGGCTCCGTCCGCCGGTGATGACGTAGGAGCGGACGAAGTCGCTGGAGACGGATTCCTCCTGGCCGGGATCCGTCACGAGGCGCCGCCGCCGGCCGAGCGCGGTGCGACGCTCATCGCCTTGCTGAGCGCCACCACCGTCTTCTGCATGCGGAACGACACGGCTTCCATGTCGACGTCGGGAGCCGCCGAGACGGCCAGGTAGGCGCCCTGGCCGGCGGCGCTCAGGAAGATCCAGCCCCCGTCGTACTCCAGCAGCGTCTGCTTCCAGACGCCGTTGCCCGAACCGACGAAACCGGCGACCGCGCGGCTGAGGGACTGCATGGAGCTCATGGCCGCGGCGTTCGTCTCCGCGTCGTCGCGCGAGATGTCGTCCGAACGCTGCAGCAGCAGGCCGTCACCCGAGACGAGGACGGCGTGGCGGGCACCGCGCACCTCGAGCACGTCGTTCAGCACCCACGACAGGTCGGTGTTCACCGCTGATCAGGTCCTTCCATGGTGTTCGTGATCCGGCCGAGCTGGGTGCTGCGGGCGAACGCGCCGAGGCGCGACGCGGTCACCTCGCTGGCCTGCTCGGGTGTGGGCTCGTCGGCAGTGGCCGGGGCGTCCGGCGAGGGCACCACCGAGATGGGTCCCTGCCGCCGGCGCCGCTTGGGAAGCCCGCCGTTGGTCCTGCCCACCACGTGGGAGGGGCCCACCGGGACGGGAGCGAGCCGCTGCGGGGCGGCCTCCTCGTCGGAGGTCTCCCGGACGGGCTCGGCGGGTGCGGGCGCTTCGGTGGCGAGGAGGCTTTCCGGTACACGGATCACAGCACGCACTCCGCCGTAGGGGGACACCGAGCCCACGGAGACGGCGAAGCCGTACCGCGCCGCGAGCATGCCGCACACCGCGAACCCGAACCGGGGCGGATCGCCCAGACTCGTGATGTCGACCGCGCCCTCGGGGGACAGCAGCGCCGCCGCCCGGTCCTTGGTCTCCTGGTCCATGCCCAGCCCGGCGTCGTCGACGATGAAGCACACGCCCGTCGGCACCGCCTGGATGTTGACCTCGACCGGCGTGCCCGGAGCGCTGTAGGTGGTCGCGTTGTCCAGCAGTTCGGCCAGCACGACGGCCACCGGTTCGACGGCCTTGGTGGAGACGGAGACGCTGACCTGGGCGTGGATGCCGACCCGGTTGAAGTCCTTGATCCGCCCCTGGGCGCTGCGCGCCACGTCGTACACGGTCGCCGCGCCGTCACGCCGGCCCAGCCATCCGCCGCACAGGACCGAGATGCCCTTGGCCCGGCGGCTGAACTGGCTTCCGGTGTGGTCCACCGCCATCAGGTCGGCGAGGACCTCGGTGTCGTTGCCGTACTTCTTCAGCAGCTCGTCGAGCAGCAGTTGCTGCTCCTCGGCGAGGGACTGCAGCGTTCCCATCGCCGACTTCAGCACGGCCTTGGTCGACGACTCGGCATCCGCGCGGACGTCGGCGAGGTCGCCCTGGTGCCGCGCGTTGAGCGCGGTGATGTGTGCCTGCTGCTGGGCGAGCTGCCCCTGAGTCTGCCCCAGGCTTGTCTCCAGGTCCTTCCTCGTTCTGCGGAGCGCCAGATTGGTTCTCCGCGCCCTCATCACTGCGAACACCGCAGCGATGAGCACTACCAGCAAGATCCACAACAGTGGATCCCGGATCAATGACGTCATGAGACTCTCTTCAAGTCGCACCGCGCCGGAAGTGCGGAGGGTCCACCGGTCCCTGTGGGACGACCCGGCCGCCGAACGGCTCGGGCCCACGGGTGGAGCACACCTCACTCCTTGGCGATGGGGCCTTAGAGACTGTCCCCCGTACGCGTTCATGACGCGCCGTCAGTCTGCTGAAAGTCTGATGATCTTATCAGCTGCATATGCACAAAATGCATGCCTCATGAGTCGCCCGGTGACCCTCACCAGACCCTCACAGGTACGCCTTCCGCCTGCCACCGGAGCGGAACGCGCGCCGCCGGATCCGGAGGCGGCCGGACCGGAACCGGAGGGGGATCCCGAGGGGGCCCGCGGGTGAACCGGGCAGGTATCCGCCCGGTTCACCCCTCAAGTGACGGCCCGTCAGAAACCCGGTGGTCAGGACGCGTCGAACCGCACGCGGTCGCTGTCCCGGTCGGAGAGGAACGAGGCCAGGGCGCTCCCCTCCTCGGCGACGGCGGCCCGCTCGGCCCGGGAGAAGCGGCGCAGCGGGGTGACCGCCACGGCCCCGTCCTCGAACTCCCAGGTCGCGGCGACCCGGCCGTCGACCAGCACCATCCGGGCGCCGGTGACCGACAGACCGCGGTGCGCGTCGTCGATGACGCGTCCGCGGTCGTGATAACCGAGGACCGCGTTGTCGAACGCGGGCAGGAACCGCACCGGCGCCGGCGTCGCGGCGTCGGGGCGCGGCAGACCGGGCAGGTCCAGCAGCTCCCGGCCCCGTTCGTCGCGGAACGACACCAGTTCCCCGCGCATCGCGGCGACCGCGGCCGGCAGCCCGGCCAGACCGGACCACGCGCGCAGATCGGCCGTGGCCGCGGGACCGTACGCCGTCAGATAGCGCCGTACCAGCGCCCGGCCCACCGGGTCCGAACCGTCCGCGGGGAGCGGGTCGACGTCACGGCCCAGCCACGAGGCGACCAGGGCGTTGCACACCCCGCCCTTCGTCCGCCACACCCCGCGCGGCGGCAGCTGCACCACCGGGATCAGGGCGGCGAGCAGCATCTCACCCAGCGCGCGCTGCCCCGGCTCCGGCCGGCGCCCGGCCAGCTCCCGCGCCAGGGCGCCCATCGAACGCGGCTCCCCGTCGGACATCACCTCCCTTCCCATCAGCTTGAGTTCATCGAGGTCGATCCCGGTGAACTCGCGGCGGTACACGCCGAGGACCCGCTGGCGCAGCATGGCGTCGTGCCGGGCCCGCCACGCCAGCAGGTCGTCGGCCGTGACGAGATGCACCGTCCGGCGCATCAGATGGGCCCGCACCACCCGCCGCCCCGTCAGCAGCCCCGACAGCTCCGACGCCTCGAACCCCCGCAGCCGCGACCAGAGCCCGGTGAACGGTTCCTGCGGTTCCTGCGCCTGCAGACCCCCGAGGTGGGCCACGGCGTCGAGCGCCGGCAGCTCGGCGCGGTCGAGCAGCAACTGCCGGGCGAGCGTCGCGCGGTTGAGCGCCCGGACGTCCAGCACGGTCACCGGACGGCCCCGCGGCACGTCGGTACCTGATGCGTCACGATGACCTCGTTCCTTCCGGCTTCCTTCGATTCCGTGCGGCGGACCGGCCGTGTGCCGGGCGGGGCGGGCCGGGGGAGCGGCCGGCCCCGCCCGCCGGTCAGCTCGACCTCTGTCCGTCCAGCGTCTCGCGCAGGATGTCCGCGTGCCCGGCGTGCTGGGACGTCTCCGCGATGAGGTGCGTCAGCACCCGGCGCACGCTGCGCACCGCTCCCGGCTCGTTCCACGGCGCCTCGGGCAGCGGATGCGCGGCCGACAGGTCGGGCACGGAGGCGATGATCTCCTCGCTCCGGGCGGCGACCCGCTCGTACCGCGCGAGGATCCCGGCCAGGGTCTCGCCGGGCAGCATCCGGAAGGCCTCGTGGTGGTCGATCGCCCACTGCGGGAGTTCGCGCGCGGTACCGGCCGCGAGGTCGGCCCAGGTGACGCCCTCGGGCAGGTCGTGGCGCATCGCCGAGGGGCCCTCGAGGACGAAACGCATCCATCCCTCCTCGACGGACGCGACGTGTTTGACCAGACCGCCCAGGCACAGCGTGCTGACCGTGGGGCGCTCGCCCGCCTGCTCGTCGCTCAGCCCCCGCGTCGTGGCGGTCAGGGCGGAGCGGGCGGACGCGAGCGAGGCGAGCAGGTCGACGCGTTCCTCGTCGGCGGCGGACCGGAGAGCGCTCGGGGTGGTGACGCCGGTCGTGCCGGTGGTGTCCGTCGTGGAGGTGCTCATGATGGGGATGCCTTCCGGGTCGTTCGTGCCGTGATGCGGTACGGGACCACCGTGACAGCCGTAGAGGTCAGGGTGTGTCCTCTACCCGGGGCACCATGGACGCCATGCCGAAGACATCAGCGCGACTGCTGGCCCTGCTCTCCCTGCTCCAGGCACGCCGGGACTGGCCGGGGGCGTTGCTGGCCGAGCGGCTGGACGTCAGCCCGCGCACGGTGCGCCGGGACGTCGACCGGCTGCGTGAGCTCGGCTATCCCATCGCGGCCGTCAAGGGGCCCGACGGCGGTTACCGGCTCGGAGCCGGCGCGGATCTCCCGCCGCTGCTGTTCGACGACGAGCAGGCCGTCGCCCTCGCGGTCGCGCTCCGGATCGCCGCCACCACCGGCGCCGGCATCGAGGAGGCCGCGGTACGTGCGCTGAACACCGTCCGCCAGGTGATGCCGGCCAGGCTGCGCCACCGCGTCGACACCCTCCAGGTCACCGCCGTCGGGCAGCCGGGAGCCCACCCGGACTCCCGGGTCGGCAGCGACGTGCTCGTGACACTCGGCGAGGCGGTCCACGCCCGTCAGGTACTGCGCTTCGACTACACCCCCGCCTTCCCGCCCGACACCGCCGCACCGGACCCGGCGGGGCCCCCGCCCCGCCGGGTCGAGCCGCACCACCTCGTCGCCCGGGGCGGACGCTGGTACCTCGTCGCCTGGGACCTGGACCGCGGGGACTGGCGCACCTTCCGGGCGGACCGGATCACCCCGCGGACCCCCGCGGGGCCCCGTTTCACCCCCAGGGAACTGCCCGGGGGCGAGGTGTCCCGCTTCGTCGCCGCCGGGTTCCGGGGCGCCGGCGGGTCGGGGGAGTGGCCCTGCCGGGGACAGGTGATCCTCGACCTGCCCGCCGCCGAGGTGTCCCCCTACGCCCGCGACGGGGTCGTCGAGGAGATCGGCCCCGGCCGCTGCCGGCTCACCCTGGGAGCGTGGTCGTGGGCGGGTCTCGCCGCCACCATCGGCCTCTTCGACGCCGGCATCGAGGTCGTCGGCCCGCCCGAACTCAGGGCGGCCTTCGCCCGTCTGGGCCGCCGGTACACCGCCGCCGCGACCACCCCGCCCAC
>NZ_LIRG01000171.1 GCF_001419695.1 Streptomyces prasinopilosus | reverse complement strand
CCGAGGAGCGTGCGGCAGAAGACCGCCAGGTCGGGGCCGGTGGAGAAGAGGCCGGCGTGGCCCGCGACGCCGCCGAGCGCCCAGGCGTTCTCGTCGTGCACCTCGCCGCGCAGCATGCCGCGGTCCGCCTTGGCCCGGGGCCGCCGCTGGTCCTCGGTGGCCGCCGCGCCCGGACACGGGCCGAAACCGGTCGCGGTCATGCCGAGCGGTCGGGTGATGCCGTCGCGGACGAGCCGGTCGAGGGTGCGGCCGGTGAGGCGCTCCAGGAGGTGCTGGAGCAGCAGCATGTTCAGGTCCGAGTAGCAGTACGTGCCCGGTACCCCGACCGGCTGCTCCGTACGGAGCCGGGCCAGGCGCTCGGCGTCGTCGGCACAGTCGTACAGCGGGAGTTCGGGGCGCAGCCCGGAGGTGTGGGTGAGCAGTTGCCGGACGGTGATGCCGTGCCGCACGGCCGCGGGGAAGTCCGGCAGGTACGCGCCCACGCGGGCGTCGATGCCCAGGGTGCCGCGCTCGATCTGCTGCACGGCGGCCACCGAGGTGAACAGCTTGGTCAGGGACGCCAGGTCGAAGGGGGTGTCCACGGCCATCGGCACGCGGTCGCCGGGCGGCAGTTCCACCGCGGTGCCGGTCCGTTCGTCGTACGCCGCGTACCGTACGGCCCAGCCCGCCGCCTCCCGCAGGGCGAGCACCGGGCCGCGGCCGGCGACCACCACGGCGCCCGCGGCCCAGGGGTGGTCCCCGGTGGTCCGGGCACGGACCTCCCGGGCGAGGGCGGCGAGTTCGCGGGGGTCGAGCCCGGCCCGCTCCGGTGTGCCGTGGCGCAGTCTCGGTGCGCTCAGCTGTCCGCCCCCGCTCTCTCGGTCCCACCGGACCCGCCGGTCCCGCCAGGGCCTCCGGTCCGGCCGGAGCCACCGGCCCTGCCGGGTCCGCCCGTTCCGCCGGGTCCGTCCGCCGCGCCGGGTCCGCCCGCCGCGCCGGCTGTGCGCCCGCGGAAGGTGATTCCGTCGTCCGTGCCCGTGTTCGTGTGCCCGCCCCAGGGACGGCACATTCCCACGAAACAGGTCAGGGCCACCAGAGCCGCGACCAGTTGGACGATGCCCATCGGGACGGCGGTGTCCTCCCCCGCGACACCGACCAGCGGGGAGGCGACGGCGCCGATGAGGAAGGACGCCGTGCCGAGCAGGGCGGACGCGGAGCCCGCGGAGTGCCGGGTGCGCATCAGGGCGAGCGCCTGGGTGTTGGGCATGGTGATGCCCATGGCGGACATCAGCACGAACAGCGCGACGGCCATCGGCGCCAGCCCGACGTCCCCGAAGACGCCCAGCGCCATCAGCAGGATCGCGGTCGCGGCGGTCACGACGACGGCGAGGCCGAGCCCGAGCACCCGGTCCAGCCGGACCCGCCCGACCAGCACCTTGCCGTTGATCTGCCCCATGATCATCAGCCCCACCGAGTTGGCCCCGAACAGCAGGCTGAACGTCTGCGGGGAGGCGCCGTAGATCTCCTGGATGACGAACGGGGAGGCGGCGACGTAGGCGAAGAGGCAGGCGAAGGCGAAGCCGCCGGTGAGGACGTAGCCGCTGAAGGCCCGGTCGGCGAGCAGCCGGCGCATCGAGCCCAGCGCCTCGCCGGCCCCGCCGCGGTGGCGGTCGGCGGGTTCCAGCGTCTCCGGCAGCTTCCGCCACACCACGGCCGCCATCAGGACGCCGAGGAGGGTGAGGACGGCGAAGACCCCCCGCCAGTCCGTCACCCGCAGCAGCTGCCCGCCGATCAGCGGGGCCACGATCGGGGCGACGCCGGAGATCAGCATGAGGGTGGAGAAGAAGCGGGCCATGGCCACGCCGTCGTACAGGTCGCGGGCGACCGCCCGCGCGATGACGATGCCGGCCGCGCCGGCGAGGCCCTGGAGCAGCCGGAAGGCGATGAGGAGCTCCACGGTGGGCGCGACCGCGCACAGCGCGGTGGCCACGACGTAGACGCCGAGACCGATGAGCAGCGGACGGCGGCGCCCCCACCGGTCGCTCATCGGGCCCACCACCAGCTGCCCGAGCGCCATGCCCGCCAGGCAGGTGGTGAGGGTGAGCTGGACGGTGGACGCGGTGGACCCCAGCGCCCGGGTGACCTCGGGGAGCGCGGGGAGGTACATGTCCATCGCCAGCGGGGCGGTGGCGGTGAGGCTGCCCAGGATGAGCGTGACCAGGAGGGGCGCCCGCCCCGGGGTCCCGGGTTTCCCGCTCCGGCCCCCCTCGCCGGCGACGGGTACCGGAGCGGCCGTCGCCGGCACCGGCCCGGGCGCGGGGCCGGACGCGGGGCCCGGTGCCGGTCCGAGTGCTGGTCCGGATGTCGTCGCCGGTACCCGCCCGGATGCCGGTCCGGACACGGACGCCTCGCCCTCGGACATGGGGCCCCTCTCTCCTGATCTCTCCCGAAGTCGTACGCCCCCCATGCTCTCAGCCCCGACGAGGTGCTCGTCAGGGACGGTGATCTCGGGTGAAGATGTCCGCGGAGGTGTCATGGGAGCGCTTCCACGGAAGGCTCGGACACCGGTACGGGAACACGAACGGCGAAGTGCGCGACACGGAGCACCGAGCACTAAGCACTAAGCACTAAGCACTAAGCACTAAGCACTAAGCACTAAGCACTAAGCACGGACGACGAACGAGCAAGGTGGGGCGGATGACAGGGCAGAACGTGCGCTGGGGCATTCTGGCGACGGGCGGCATGGCCGCGACCTTCACGGCGGATCTGGTCGATCTGCCGGACGCGGAGATCGTGGCGGTGGCCTCGCGGTCGCCCGAGCCGGCGAAGGCGTTCGCCGAACGGTTCGGGATACCGCGGGCGTACGGCGACTGGGAGTCGCTCGCACGGGACGAGGAGATCGACATCGTCTACGTCGCCACTCCGCACTCGGCGCACCGGGCCGCGGCCGGGCTGTGCCTGGAGGCGGGGCGGAACGTGCTGTGCGAGAAGCCGTTCACCCTCAACGCGCGCGAGGCGGCGGAACTGGTCGGCCTGGCGCGCGACCGGGGGCTCTTCCTGATGGAGGCCATGTGGATGTACTGCCATCCCATGGTCCGGCGGCTGAAGGAACTGATCGACGACGGTGCGATCGGTGAAGTACGCACGGTGCAGGCCGACTTCGGACTGGCGGCGAACGTCTCCGCGTCGCACCGGCTGCGGGACCCGGCGCTGGGCGGCGGCGCGCTGCTGGACCTCGGCGTGTACCCGGTGTCGTTCGCGCAGCTGCTGCTCGGGGAGCCGTCGGAGATCGTGGCGAAGGCCGCGCTCTCGGAGGAGGGGGTCGACCTCCAGACGGGCGCACTGCTCTCCTGGGAGAGCGGGGCCATCGCGTCGGTGCACTGCTCGATCGTCGGCGGTACGGCGACGTCCGCGTCGGTCACCGGTTCCGCGGGGCGGATCGACATCCCGTACGGCTTCTTCTTCCCGGACCGGTTCGTGCTGCACCGGGACGGCGAGGACGCCGAGGAGTTCGTCGCCGACCCGGCGGACGGGGCCCGCAACAGCCTCAAGCACGAGGCGGCCGAGGCGATGCGCGCCCTGCGGGCGGGCGAGACCGAGTCCCCGCTCGTCCCGCTGGACGGCACGCTCGCGGTGATGCGGACGCTCGACACGATCCGGGAGCGCGTCGGCGTCCGCTACCCGGGGGAGGCCGGCTGAGCCGTCCGGACGCCGGGGAGCCGGCGCCGCCCGGGGCGGTGCCGGCTCCCCGGGTTCCACGCGTTCCCCGGGCGGCGCCGGCCGCGCCACCCGAACGGCGGCCGGCCGCGGGCCGGCGGGGGCCCCGGGATGCGACGGTGGTCACACCAAGCGCCTGCGCCTGCCGTTGCCACTGCCACTGCCACTGGGACTGCTCGGGGACCGGGAGACGACGTGACCTGTTACGACCGACGTGATCTGGGCCTGCTGCTGCTCCGGCTGGGGACGGGCGGGGCGCTGGCGGCACACGGCGCGCAGAAGCTGTTCGGCTGGTTCGGCGGGGGCGGGATCGAGGGCACCGGCCAGTTCATGGAGACCATCGGCTACGCACCGGGCAGGGCCAGCGCCACGGCGGCGGGCCTCGCGGAGGCGGGCGGCGGCGCGCTCCTCGCGCTCGGTCTCGCCACCCCGGCGGCGGGCGCGGCGGCGGCCGGTGCGATGGCGGGCGCGGCGGCCGTGCACGCGCCCAACGGCTTCTTCAACCAGGAGGGCGGCTACGAGCACGCCGCGCTCCTCGGCCTGACGGCGGCCGGCCTCGCCGTCGCCGGGCCCGGCAGCCTCTCCCTGGACCGCGTCCTCGGCCACTCGGCCGACCGGGACTGGATGGTGGTGGCGGCCTTCGCGGCGACGGCGGCGGCCACGGCGGTGGTCGTGGGAGCGCGCAGCCGGCGCCTGCGCAAGGCGCGGGAGGGCGAGCAGGAGGCGCTGTTCGAGTGACGGCCGGGGTATCCGGGACGGTCGGACCCTCCCCGAGGGTCGGGCGCCGGGCGTTGTCGGTGTCCTGTGCCAGGATCTGCCGCATGAGCGATCCGAGCCCGAGCCTGTCGCCGACGCCGCTCCGGAGCCCGCCCGCGGCCTCCTCCCCCGTCCCTTCCCCGCCGTCCGCCGAGCTGTGGGACGCCGTCGACGCCCTGCACGCCTGGCTGGACGCCCACGGCGCGGCCGGCGGCCGGGAAGCCCTGCTGCTGCGGGTCCTGAAGCTGTCCGAGGAGGTCGGCGAGGTCGCCCAGGCGGTGATCGGCGTGACCGGCCAGAACCCGCGCAAGGGCACCACGCACTCCTGGGACGACGTCGGCGCGGAGTTGTGCGATGTCGCTCTCACGGCGCTCGTCGCCCTGCGCGCCCTCACTCCCGACGCCGGTGGGGTCTTCGCACGGCACGTGGCGGGGGTCGCCGCGCGTTCGCTCGGCGGGGACGCCCGTGGCGCCGGTCAGGAGCGGCGGGCGGCGCCGCCCTCCAGGTAGTGGAGGACCGCGGCGACCCTGCGGTCGGTGCGGTCGGTGGGGGCCAGGTCCAGCTTGGCGAAGATGCTGCGGATGTGCTTGTGGACGGCGCCGTCGGAGACGACGAGGCGTTCGGCTATGGCGGCGTTGCCGAGCCCTTCGGCCATGAGGGCCAGGACGTCGCGCTCCCGGGGGGTGAGCCGTCGCAGGCGCTCGTCGGGGCGGCTGCGGGTGAGGAGTTGGGCGACCACCTCGGGGTCGATGGCGGTGCCGCCCTCCGCCACCCGGTGCAGGGCGACGAGGAACTCCTCGACCCGGCCGACCCGTTCCTTCAGCAGGTAGCCGAGCCGGGCGCTGCCCCGGGCCAGGAGACTGGTGGCGAAGGCCTGTTCGACGTAGGCGGACAGCACCAGGACGGCCAGGTCGGGGTGCCGCCGCCGGGCCTCCACGGCGGCGACGATGCCCTCGTCGGTGTGGGTGGGCGGCATCCGGACGTCGACGATGGCGACGTCCGGCCGCTGGGCGTCCACGGCTTCGAGGAAGGCGTCCGGGTCCCCCGCCGTGGCCACCACGTCCAGGCCCTCCGCGCGCAGCAGCAGCGCGAGTCCTTCGCGCAGCAGGGCGTCGTCCTCGGCGATCACGATCCGCATGGCAGGGTCACTTCCAGGGTGGTGGGGCCGCCGGTGGGGCTGGCCAGCTCCATGGTTCCGTCGTGTGCTTCGGTGCGGCGGCGGATGCCGGTGAGGCCGGACCCGCCGGACCCGCCGGACCCGCCTGATCCCCCGGCTTCCCGCGCGCCGCCACGGCCGTCGTCGCGGACCGTCAGGCACAGTCGGTCGTCGCGGCGCCGGACGGTGACGACGGCCCGGCGCGCGCCGCTGTGCCTGGCGACGTTGGTGAGGGCCTCGGCGACCACGAAGTACGCGGTCGCCTCCACCGACGCGGCGCACCGGCCGGGTACGTCCGCGTCGATCTCGCAGGGGACGGGGCAGTCGGCGGCGAGCGCGGTGAGCGCGTCGGGCAGGCTGCGGTCGGCCAGGACCGGCGGGAGGATGCCGCGCACCACGGCGCGGAGTTCGGCGAGCGCCTGCTCGGCGGCGTCCTGGGCGCGGTCGAGGGCGGCGACGGCGTCGGCGGGGTCGCGGGCCAGGGCGCGGCGGGCGGCGCCGATCAGGACGGTGACGGCGACCAGCCGGTTCTGGGTGCCGTCGTGCAACGAGCGTTCGATGCGCCGGAGTTCGGTGGCGTGGGCGTCGAGGGCGGCGGCGCGGGTGGCGGTGAGTTCGGCGACCCGCAGCACGAGGTCGGTGCCGGCGCCGGGGCGCAGCAGCCGGCGGCCGGGCCACGCCTGGAGCCGGGCGAGGGCGGGCATCCCCAGCAGGATGACGGCGAGCCACCCGGCGCCCATGGGCAGGACGAGGAGGGCGCCGGGCCAGTCGCGTACGGTCCACCAGCCCGCGGCGGCGGTGGCCGCGCTCTCCGGTACGAGGGACCACCACAGGGGGAAGCTGAGGTCGTGGGCCGCGTTCAGCGGCAGGGTCAGCCCGACCACGCCGAGGAACGTGCCGAGGACGCCGTGCACGGCCACCCAGGCCACCTCGCGCCGGACCGCGCGGTCGGTGACGGCGGCCCGCAGCCCGGACGGGAGCGGCGGCGGTCCGATGACCTCCGGGCCCCAGCGGGACAGCCGGGCCCGTTCCCGGTCGGCGACGGCGCGCACCGCGTGCAGCGCGGAGGGCAGCAGCAACAGGCCCACCCCGACGAGGCAGGCGAGGGCGGTGACGGCCAGCCAGAGCAGGGCGACCAGGGCGAGGATGCCGGTGCCGAACCCGCTGACCAGGTGCTCGAGGGAGTCCAGCACGAGGCGGGCACGGGCGGAGACGGACGCGGAGGCCGACGCGGGGGAAGCGGACCCGGAGGACCGCGCCGACGCGGGCACCGGGGCCGGGGCCGGCGGCGTCGTGGGGGCGGATGCCGGGCGCGCCGGGGCGTCGGCCGTCCTCCCCGACGGATCGTGCGTCCCCCGCTGCATCCGCACCGCCTGCCCTCGCCCCGCGCACACCTTCCGGAGCAGTGAGGATAGAGGGCGCGGGCGGTTCCGTGCGCGCCCCTCCACCGGTCGGACGCGGGGACACCGCGAGCGGCGGGCGCGGTCACCGTGCCGTGCGGCGGTGCGGGACCGGCCCCGCCGCTGCTGCGGCGGGGCCGGTCCACCGGTTGCGCTCCACTCCGCTCCGTTCCTCCGTCCCTACTCGCGGATGCCGATGCCCCGGACCGGCGGGGTGCGCAGGAGCCGGCCGACGGGCAGCATCGTGGCGATCAGGGCGAGCGCGACGGTGCCGCCGACGATGCCGAGCCAGCCTGCGGCCGGGACGTACGGGACGCGCTGTCCGGAGACGGCGTCGACGACCGAGGTGAGGGTGACGGCGGCGATCGTCCCGCCGATGGCGAGCGCCACCCCGAGCAGGCCGGCCTGTTCGGCGTGGACCATCCGCTTGACCTGGCCGCGGGTGACGCCGACCAGGCGCAGCAGGGACAGTTCCCTGCTGCGGGCGAGGGCCGCCGTGATCAGGGTGTTGGCGGCGGCGAGCAGCGCGTAGCCGGCCAGGACGGTGACGAGCAGTTTGTTGAGCCAGCCGCTGACGGCCAGGTCCTGGGCGAGTTCGCCGGTGAGGGTGTCCGTGCCGGCCACCGAGGCGTCCGGGTAGCGGGCGGCGAGGCCGTTCAGGGCCTCGAGGGTGCCTGCGTCGGCGTCCGGGCCGGTGCGGACGAGGATCCGGTCGTCGAGTCCGGTGACGGTGTGTCCGGTGAGGGTGCCGGTGTGGAGGGTGACGTCGCCGAAGCCGAAGCCGCGTTCGTACAGGGCGACGACCTCCAGCGTGACGGGGGTGCCGTCGCCGAGCCACAGCCGGGCCGTGCCGCCGAGTTCCCAGCCGGCGGCGTCCGCCGTGATGGTGGACACCGCGACGGTGTCCTTGGTGAGGCCGGTGAGGCTGCCCGACCGCACCCGCAGGTCCAGGGTGCGGTCGGCGCCCCGCGGGTCGATGCCCTGGGCGGCGACGACCCGGGGCTCGAGGCCGCCCGGCACGACGACCGACGTACGGCGCACGCCCGTCGCGGCGGCCACGCCGGGGATGCGGCGGGCCTCTTCGGTGGCGGATGCGGGCAGGCCGGTGCCGGAGACGAGGGCGTGCTGGGCGAGGGTGCCGTCGCGGTTCTGCACGACGGTCTGGCGCCGGAGGTTGTCCTGGAGGAACCAGACGGAGCCGCCGAGGCCGACGGAGAGCACGAGCGCGGTCAGGACGGCGACCGTGCTCCGGGCGTTGGCGCGCAGGTTCGCGGCGGCGAGGTGGCCGCTGGTGCCCCACACGGCTCGCAGGACGGGGCCGAGGAGGCGGGCGGCGGCCCGGTTGATCCAGGGGGCGAGCAGGGCGACCGCCAGGACGAACGTGTAGAGCATGCCGACCGCCGCGGTGAGGGCGGTCCGGCCGTCGGTGGCACCGGTGAGGCCGATCAGGGACACGGCCCCGGCGAGGAGCACCAGGCCGGTCACCGCCCGTGCCCTGCTGCCGGGGCCGGGTTCGACGGCGGCCTCGCCGAGTGCTTCGGTGGGCCGGATGCGGGTGGTGCGCCGTGCGGCGGTCCAGGCGGACGTCAGGGCCACGGCGGCGACGGCGACGGTGACCGCGACGCCGGACGGCAGGCCGCCCTGCACGGTGAAGGAGCCGGGGGCGAACCCGCGGGTGACGAGTTCGTCGCGGATCCGTCCGGCGGCGAGGAGTCCGAGGGGAACGCCGGCCACCGCGGCGAGCAGGGCGAGCAGGGCGGTCTCGCCGAGGATCATCCGCCGTACCTGACCGGGGGTCGCGGCGACGGCGCGCAGCAGGGCGAGGTCGCGGCGGCGGTGCCGTACGGAGAGGCCGACGGTACCGGCGACGGCGAAGACGATGATCACCGCGGCGTAGCCGCCGAAGGCGCCGCCGGCCTGCAGGACGAAGTCCCGTGCGGTCCCGGCCCCGGGCTGTTCGGCCAGGCCCCGGTCGTCGCCCGTGTAGGTCGTCGCCCCCACCGCCCCGGCCGCCTCGCGGACGCCGGCGAGGAGGGCGGAGCGGTCGGCGTCCGGCGCGGCGAGGACGCCGACGGCGTCGAAGCGTCCCCGGTGCGGGTCGAGACGGGCGGCGTGCGCGTCGGTGAAGAAGAGCACCGCCCCGCCGGCCCCGGCGTCCGGGGTACCGCCGTCCCCGGCCTCGACGACCCCGCTGATCCGGTACGTACGGCTCGCTCCCCCGGTGACGATCTCCGTGGAGTCGCCAGGGCCGAGTCCGGTGCTGGCGAGGAGGCGGGCGTCGACGGCGATCTCCCCGTCGGAGCGGGGCGGGCCGCCCCGGACCGTCCGGTACGGGGCGAGGGCGGCGCTCGACCAGCCGTGGCCGGTGACGGGCACGTCCGGCGCGCTCGTGGCGGTGACGGCGAGGGAGCGGTCGCCGACGGCGCGTTCCACGCCGGGCACGGCGGCCAGCCTACCGGCCAACGAGGCCGGGACGCTGCCGCGTTCGGGCAGCGCGACAGTGGTGCGCTCGGTCTCGCCGAACAGTTCGGTGGACACGGTCAGGTCCCGGTCGGCGACGACGGCGACCGTCCGCGCGTACCGCTGCGCCTGGCCCTGGTAGCGCCAGGCGGACTCCACGAGCAGCGCGCACGCCATGAGGACGGCGACGCCGGCGGCGAGGGCGACGAACGTCGCCGTGAAACTCCCCTTGCGGTGGCGCAGCATCCGCGCGGCCAGAGCGAGCACGGTTCAGCCCTCCCCGCGCACGGCGGGCCGCGCGGTGGCCCGCGCGAGGGACTGCGCGGCGGATCCCGCGAACGTCTGGGCGGCGGCCTGCCCGAGGGATGGTGCGGCGGGGCGTGCGGCGAAGTCACGGCCGCCGAGGTGCGCGAGGTGCTCGGCGATCCGCTCGGCGCCGGGCTGCGGCATGTCCCGCACGATCCGCCCGTCGGCGAGGACCACGACCCGGTCCGCGTAGGACGCGGCGACCGGGTCGTGGGTCACCATGACGACGGTCTGCCCGGCCTGGTCGACCACCGACCGCAGCAGCGACAGGACGTCGGCCGCGGTACGGGTGTCGAGGGCGCCGGTGGGCTCGTCGCAGAAGATCACCTCGGGGCGGGTGACCAGTGCCCGCGCGATCGCGGCCCGCTGCTGCTGGCCGCCGGACAGCTGCGCGGGCCGGTGCCGCAGCCGGTCGCCCAGCCCGACCCGGTCGACGACCTCGGCGACCCACGCCGGGTCCGGCCGCTGCCCGGACAGCCGCGAGGGCAGCAGGATGTTCTGCTCCACGTTCAGGGCGCCGACGAGGTTGAACGCCTGGAACACGAAGCCGACCCGGCTGCGGCGCAGTTCGGTCAGCCGCTTCTCCGACATCGACGCCAGGTCGGTGGACCCGATCCGGACCGTCCCCGCGTCGGGCCGGTCCAGGCCCGACGCGCAGTGCAGCAGCGTGCTCTTCCCGGAGCCCGACGGCCCCATCACCGCGGTGGCCGTGCCCCGCGCGAAGCGGACGTCCACGTCGTCCAACGCCACCACCGGCTGATCACCACCGTACGTCTTCCGTACGTGTTCGAGGCTGACGGCGACGTCGGCCGAGGTCACTGACATGGTGAAACGCCTTCCGGGGGAGCGTGGAGCGGAACACCTCGACGCTAGATTCCCCGGCCCCGCGAACCCATCCAGCCAGCGGCCCGACCGGTGGTGGCGCAGGCACTACCGGCGGACGTGACGGGGCCCGGGAGTCGTATCCAGCTCCCGGGCCCCTGGGGATGCCACCTCATTGCGCACGCCGGCGCGTTTAAGGGGAAGGATCAGTCATCAGGCCGTCGTGTTCTTCCTTTGAACTACCGCACCGGGCAGAGGTGCAGGCGAGAATTGAACTCGCATCCGACGGCAGTCGTCCTTCCCCGGTCGTTCCGGCGATCGGCGGCGATGCTGAGACTGGAGCGAGAGTCTGAGATTGATACGGCCCTCACGTGCGGAAGGCCGTTTCTTCAGGCTGAACGTCAGTTTCAGCTTGCGCTCGTCACACGGACCGGTCCTCAGTCCGGCCCGCGCTGTCGCGCACCCCCGCGCTCGCACGCGGGGGCGATCATGGGGCTGCCGGTCCGGCGTCAGCCGAACAGGTAGCCGAACACCGCGTCGCCGACCCGCTGGTCGGTGACCTCGGTGCCGTTGGCCTCCTCACGGGCGAACTTCACGGCCTGCTGGAGCTTCTCGATCCGCTCCACCAGCTCGTTCAGCCGCCGCGCCGGAAGCGCTCCGGAGAACTTCACGGTCGTCCAGTACCCGATGGGCACGTCCTCGTAGTACACCTCGACCTGCGCCGGGTGCTTCTCGGTCGCCTCGGCCTTGACGTGGTTGCGGGGGACCTTCTTCGTGCGGATCGTGCGGACCGGATCGGTCTTCCACCAGTCCGTGGACGGGTCGTGGGACCAGGACTCGGCGGCGTCGAGGGTCGGCAGCTTCCGGACGAAGGCGTGCAGGTCGGTGAGCTGCTTCTCCAGGAAGAGCAGGTAGCCGACCGGGACGTCGGCGAGGACGGTCCGTCCCTCGACGACGACGTCCGCGCGGGCCGTGCAGTTCGCCCAGTCCTTGGTCGCCGTCACGTCGAACAGCCGGGTCAGCGAGGCCGCCATCTCGCGCAGCACGTCCTCGCCCTGCACCTGCACCCGCGTGGACTCGGGCGGCAACTGCTCGCCCTCCTCGTCCTTCGGCTGGTACGTGCGCGAGATACCGGAGAGCAGCGCGGGCTTCTGCACCTTCTGGTGCGCCCCGTTGACGTCCTGGGCGGCCTTGCTCTTGACGCCCTTCTCGACGGCGATGATCTGGTTCAGCCTGGTCATGTGATCCCCCTGAGAACACTCGGGAACCTATCCGCTCACCGTCACGCACGTCATCGTATTTTCCGGTGGCTCGGGCGGCTGCGGGATCCCCGCGGGCCGTCCGGTCGGAGCGGGCCCGGGGCACGGTGGACGGTCTCGTCCCCACCCCTCACCCGCCCT